>JAIXVS010000359.1 GCA_027482795.1 Rhodobacter sp. | reverse complement strand
GTGCGGGGGGGCGAGGTGTGGCTGCGCTCTCCCTATACCTTTATCCGCTATGCGGGGGCGGATGTGGGCAGTGCGCGCTGGCAGGATGGGTGGCTGAGCGTGGGCGAAATGGGGCGGATGGAGGGGGGGAACCTTTATCTTTCGGGCCGCGCGGGGCGGATGGTGACGGTGGCCGACCATAATGTCTTTCCCGAACAGATTGAGGCGCGGATGATGGCCTTGGCGGGGGTGCGGCAGGTGGCGGTTTTACCGCGCAGGGACAGCTTGCGCGGGGTCCATTTGGTGGCCGTGTGCCAAGGGGATAACGCGCAAGAAGGGGCGATATTGGCGGTTTTGCGCGGCGAGATGGGGGCGCTGAAAGCCCCTAAATCTATGATATGGTTGGAAGATTGGCCATGCCTGCCCAGTGGCAAGACCGATTTGCGCGCATTGCAGGCGCAGGTAGACCCATCGTGGCTGTAATTGTCAAAGCCAAACGCAGCGCGATTGTACCGCGAGGGCAGGCCTTTGCGGGGCTAGAGATTGAGGACATGGCTGCCCCCGTTATCGCCGCGCTATTGCAGGATTTCCCGCACAAAGTCGATGAGGTGATCTGCGCCAACGCCCTTGGCGCGGGGGGCAATGTGGCGCGGATTATTGCGCTGGCGGCTGGGCTGGGCCATGTGGCGGGGCTGACGATTGATCGGCAATGCACCGCTGGGCTGGATGCGATTTTGCTGGCCCGCGCGCTGGTGGATTCTGGGGCTGCAAAGGTGGTGATTGCGGGCGGGGCCGAGAGTTATTCGCGCGCGCCAACGCGGTTGCGGGACGGTGTTCCCTATGCGCAGGCAAGGTTCGTGCCGCAGGGCTGGGATGACCCCGATATGGCGCAGGCGGCGGATGTGATTGCGCGCGAGGCGGGGGTAACGCGCGCGGCGCAGGATGCCTATGCGGCCCAATCGCATCGGAAATACCGCGTGGCGGCGGGGGAGGTTGTAGAGGTTTTGGGAATGGCGCGCGATCCTGCGGCGGGGCGGGTGACGGCGGCCTTGGCTGCGCGCGCGGCACCATTAGCGGGCAGCATCACGGCGGCCAATACCGCACTCGCGGCAGATGGGGCGGCATTTGTGCTGGTGGTGGCGGATGATCTGGCGGCCCAGTTGGCCTGCGGCGGCCTGCGCATTTTGCGCGGCGCGAATGTGGGGGGGGATGCGGGGCGACCTGGCCTTGCGGCAAAGGCGGCGATTGAAGCGGTCGATGGTTTGGGCGCGGATCTGGCCGAGGTGATGGAGGCCTATGCTGTTCAAGCGATGCTGTGCAGCGCGGGGCTTGCGAGCGTGAACATCGGCGGGGGCGCGCTGGCGCGGGGCCACGCGATTGGCGCATCGGGCGCAGTGCTGGCGGTGCGGCTGTTTTATGAACTGGGCGCGGGGCAAACGGGCGTGGCCGCAATTGCGGGCGCGGGCGGGATTGGCGCTGCGATGGTGGTTGAGAAGTTGACCTAAGTCATATCGCGCGCCGCCCCTGCTGATAGTCTGGCAAAAAAGGGGGCGATGATGCGGCATATTCTGATTGCGGCGGCTTTGGCGGGATGCGTGGGGCAGGGGGGCGTTCAGGGCGATACTGGCCCTAATCCTGCAAGCGATTTTGCCGAAAATTGCGCGGCTTGCCACGGGGCGGGTGGGCGCGGCGATGGGGCGGCGGGGGCGGGCCTGTCGCCCAAACCCGCCGATCTGACGGGGCTGGCGGCCCGCAATGGCGGCGTTTTCCCGACCACGCGGGTGATGGCCTATATCTGGCGGGGCGAGGGGGCCGCCGCCCACCGCGCCATGCCCGCATTTGTAGGGCTGATGGAGGGGGCGCTGGTGCCCTATGACGGCGGTGACGGGATTGAGACGCCCACGCCAGAACGGCTGGTGGCGCTGGCGGAGTATTTGAAGGGGGTGCAGAACTGAGAGGCACTTGGCACGGAATCAAGGCGCTTTAGCGCCGCCGTGCCGCGCCCTCCCTCCCCCCGGGAGGGCGCGATGCAACGGTTGCCAGCAGAACTTCGGGGGAAGAAGTGGAGCTATAAAGTGCCTAGAACGGGCCTTGGCGCGCCATCCCGAGGGAGGGCGCGGCACTGGGGTGCGGGGCGGCGGGCTTGCCCGCAAAAACGCTCCAGTGGAGCGTTTTTAGCCCCGAACGCGCGAGCACGCTTGCGAGCGCAGGGTGGTGGGGAAGCAGGCCACTTACACCCTCAATCTAGCAGAGCGCCGATTGGTTGCAATGCTGACGGTCGGGACGCAGTTAATAACAGATGTTGCTCGCCAGCATCCACTCTAAACTTGATTTTTCCTTTTCTGTTCCCAAGCACCGCCGACATTGTCTATATAAAGTATAGCTGCAACCAACACTTGTTGAGCTTCGAAAAAACTGACGTGATTGTGAACGCCTTTGGACGCTCGGTCATTTACATCGCGAAGCAATGTTTCCAAACCCTTAAGATCAATTGGAGTCAGAAATCCAAAGTCGTTTCGACAGTCTGTAATGAATTTACTTAACCGATTTAGGTATTTATCCTCAGATAAGCCCTCGATGGTGTTATCAGCGGGGTAAACAAGATCTGCTAATGACCGTAAACAACGCCTAAGGTGTGTCATGGAAGTAGATAAGTCCTCTCGATTGCCACTTTTGATACTTCTGATTGCTATTGAAAACTGCGCGTGAGCATCATTAGAATACTCCCTAAGAAAGGCGAAAACTCCATCTTGTATGCTTCTTAATGATTCGAAGCTCTCACGTTCCAACACAATTTGCTTCTCAATTCTTGAAACATAATCGGAACAAGCGGAAAGCATCCGCGCCTTAATCACATTCAAGGAATACTTCCGAGCTGTGTAAACAGGTATTGCTTCCAATGCTTGTTGGTGAAAGTGTGCGGTGTCATAAGCCGACATTCCCGATGGCGGCTTAAATGTCTCTGAAAATGAAACCGCCGACGCTATCTCGCTATCGATAAGATTTGAACCGATATACAGAACTTTCCTATCTGGCGCATCGGGACTAGCTTGCTTCGCCGTGTCCTCTGGCATTGTCCTTAAATCTAAAGCGCGTTCCACTCCCTTTTTGTAAACACGCTCAATGAACTCATTATCAAATTTATCGGAGTACTCGCTTAGCATATAGCGAAAAACTTCACCGCGCGAGTTCTCCTGGAGTGACAAGAAAAAGGCAAAGTTAAATGGATCATTCTTCAAGCGCGAAATCCTACAGCACAAGTGGACTGCAGCAGCGACGTTACTCTCAAAGATTTTTTGGTTAGCTTGTTCGACTAGCAATTCAAAATTGGCGAACATCACACATCCACCTCCTCCACAAACCGCGCGTTCTCCTGAATATACTGGAACCGCAACTCAGGCTTTTTCCCCATCAACCGTTCCACCAAATCCCCCGTCTCGCCCGGCGCATCCTCGTCAATCGACACCCGTATCAGTTTCCGCGTTGCGGGGTTCATCGTGGTGTCTTTCAAATCCTTGGCGTCCATCTCGCCCAGCCCCTTAAACCGCTGTACGTCGATTTTTCCCTTTCCGCCCAGACCCTTGGCCAGCCATTTTTCCTTTTCCGCATCGTCGGCCACATACAGCCGCTTGGCCCCTTGGGTTAGGCGGTACAGGGGCGGGCAGGCCAGATACAGATGGCCCTTGTCGATCAGCGGGCGCATTTGGGTGAAGAAAAATGTCATCAAAAGGCTGGCGATATGCGCGCCGTCAACATCGGCATCGGTCATGATCACGATTTTATCGTATCGCAAATCATCCACGTTAAACCGCGTGCCCATTTGCACGCCCAAAGCTTCGCAAATATCGCGAATTTCGGAATTTTCATTCAGCTTGCCACTGGCCGCGCCCAAAACGTTCAGGATTTTACCCTTTAGCGGCATGATCGCTTGGGTTTCACGGTCGCGCGCGCCTTTGGCGCTGCCGCCTGCCGAATCCCCTTCCACAATAAACAATTCGGTATTATCGCGGGTTTTGCTGGAACAATCGGTCAGCTTTCCAGGCAGGCGCAGTTTTTTGGTGGCCGTTTTGCGCTGCGTTTCTTTTTCTTGCTTGCGCTTTAGCCGTTCTTCAGCGCGCAGCACCAGAAAGTCTAAAATTGCGCCAGCTGATTTAGTGTCACCTGCCAGCCAATTGTCAAAATGGTCGCGCACCGCGCCTTCGACATATTTGGCGGCCTCTTCCGTGGCCAAGCGGTCTTTGGTCTGCCCCACAAATTGCGGCTCGCGGATAAATACCGAAATCAGCGCGCAGCCGCCTGTTAGCATATCATCACGGGTGATCAGTTCCGCCTTGCGGTTTTTAATCAATTCGCCATAGGCGCGGATGCCTTTTAAAATCGCGCTCCAAAACCCAAATTCATGCGTACCGCCTTCGGGCGTGGGCACGGTGTTTGTGTAGCTTTGAATAAACCCATCGCGCACGGGCGACCAGTTGATCGCCCATTCCACCGAACCTGGCACGCCGTATTTCTCCTGAAACCCCACTTTGCCCGCAAAGGGGCGGTCGGCATAGGTGGTGGTTTTTTGCAGCGTGTCGGCCAGATATTCGGCCAGCCCGCCCGGAAAATGGAACACAGCCTCCATCGGCGTATCGCCATCAGGAATGGCGGATTTCCAGCGAATTTCGACGCCAGAAAACAGATAGGCCTTCGATCGCACCATCCGCATCAGGCGGCTGGGGCGAAAGGCGTGGGAGCCGAAAATCTGCGCATCGGGGTGAAAGGTCACCCATGTGCCGCGACGGTTTTGCGTGGGGCCTAGCTTTTCAATCGGCCCTAGCGGTTTGCCGCGCGAAAAGGATTGGCGGAACAGTTCCTTATTCTTGGCCACTTCCACAACCATGCTGTCAGACAGCGCGTTCACAACCGAAGACCCCACCCCGTGCAAACCGCCCGACGTCTCATACGCTTTGCCGTTAAATTTGCCGCCCGAATGCAGGGTGCACAGAATTACCTCCAGCGCGGATTTGTCGGGGAATTTCGGGTGCGGGTCTACCGGAATGCCGCGCCCGTTGTCGCGCACGGTAAGCGAGCCGTCCGCGTGCAGTTCCACCTCGATCCGCGTGGCGTGGCCTGCCACGGCCTCGTCCATCGAATTGTCCAAAATCTCGGCCGCCAAATGGTGATAGGCCCGCTCGTCAATCCCGCCAATATACATGCCGGGGCGCAGGCGCACGGCCTCTAGCGGTTCCAGCACCTCGATGGAAGAGGCATCATAAGTATCTTGCGGGATCAGATCGGCGGGCATGGGGTATCCTTTGGCTAGGGCAGCATTAGACCACGCGCGGGGGGGCGGGCGCAAGATGTGGGGCGCAGCGCCTTTGCCTTAGCCGCGCAGATGTTTGCGCAGCCAAAAGGCCAACTCGCCCTCGTCCAGCAGGCGCTGCGCGGCGCGGATGATGATGGGGCCGATTTCGGCTTCATCCGTGGGATAGGGTAACCCGTGCAGCTCTAGGCAAGTTTGCATAGCGCGATAGGCGGTGCGTTTGTTCGCATCGTTAAAGCAATGCCCCTGCGCGATGGCAATCGCATAGGCGGCTGCCAGATCGTATACGTCTTCGATCATGCCGTAAGCAAGGCGGTTGTCGACGCGCGCCAGCGCCCCCTCTAGCGATTTATCCAGCGCAAGGCCCGCAAGTTCGCCTTCATTCAACACAGCGTCATGAATGGCGATCACGATGTCGACAGTCAGCAGATACATTTACTTGTCTTTCAGATAATCCAAAACGGGCTGAACGCGGGCCTTGCTGCGCGCCAAACTTTCCATCACTTCTTCCATCGTGGCGGCGCGGTGCTGTGGCGCAGCCTCCACCGCCTCGGCGGGCACCAAATACCCCACCAGCGCGGAATTCTTCAAAATCGCCACGGGCTGGCCGTTTGCGCGATCAAACACCTTTTGCGGCTCGCGCAATTCGGTCATGGTGCAAATTTGGGGGGTGGCAAGGCGTGTCATGGGGTTGCTCCTGTTGGTGTGTAGTGCAGTATACACTGTAATACATATTTAGTCTATCAAGATCATATAGCGGAGGGCGCGATG
The DNA here is from genome assembly GCA_027482795.1 of Rhodobacter sp. Lineage (GTDB taxonomy): Bacteria > Pseudomonadota > Alphaproteobacteria > Rhodobacterales > Rhodobacteraceae > Cypionkella. The sequence goes on along the minus strand of JAIXVS010000359.1, from coordinate 9,665 downwards.
CGGGTTCTATTCACGGGCGGTTCGGGCAAGGCGGGGCGGCATGTGGTGCCTGTTCTGACTGGTGCGGGGCATCAGGTGCTAAATGTGGATCTGGTGCCGCTGAATGCGGCGGGCGTGCCCGACCTGATCGCCGATCTTACCGATCTGGGGCAGGTGTATAGCGCCATGCGCAGCCATATCGGCATGGACAGTTTAGAAACGGGGCTGGGCGCGCAAGTGTTTGATGCAGTTGTGCATTTCGCCGCCGTGCCGCGCATTTTAATCGCGCCAGATTCAGAGACGTACCGCGTCAACACCATGTCCACCTATAACGTGATCGAGGCGGCGGCGAAAATGGGGGTCAAAAAGATCATCATCGCCAGTTCCGAAACCACCTATGGCGTGTGCTTTTCCGAAGGTCAGACCGACCCCGCCTATCTGCCGCTGGACGAAGACTATGACGTGAACCCGATGGACAGCTATGGCGCGTCCAAAGTGGTGAACGAAGTCACCGCCCGCGCCTTTGCCCGCCGCTTTGGAATTGATATCTATGCCCTGCGCATTGGCAACGTGATGGAACCGCAGGATTATTCGGCCTTCCCCGATTACGCCAAAAACCCCGCGCAACGCCGCCGCATCGCGTTTTCCTACATCGATGCCCGCGATTTGGGGCAGATGGTGAATCTGTGCCTTGCCAAGGACGGGCTGGGCTATCAGGCGTTTAACGTCTCCAACGACAACAACTCGGTGCCGCAGACCAATTCGCAATTGCTGGCCGAGTTTTTCCCGAACGTGCCGCTAAAGCGCGCGGTGAGTGAGGACGAGGCGCTGTTTTCATCGGCCAAGGCAAAGCATGTGCTGGGGTTTGCGCCGAGGTATAATTATCGGTGGTAGGGGTTAATCCTCTTTATTGCGCTGCATAATCCCCGTCAGCGCGGCCACGCCCAAGGCAGTAACAATCCAGCCCACCGCGATCAGCACCCAGCGGCCCCACCAAAGCATAAGGCCCCAAGGCCCGCGATCTTTGGACGGGGCCCATGCATCGGTTTGGCCCAAATCCAACACAGGTATGACCAAATCGGCGGCATAGCCGTAGCGGTTGAAGCTGTCCCAATCAAGGCCGCGCTGCGGGTCGTTCGACCATGTCGCGGCGGGGTTGGGGTCGCAGCCTTGCGCGGGTGGCAAACAATCGGCTTCTAACGCCTTTTGCCAGCCATCCGAAACTAGGATCACATCCGAATTGGGGGCGAAAGAGCCTTCTTCCCAAACGGCGTGGGCCAAGGCTGTTGCGGTTAGAAACAAGATGACTAGACAAACAACGGCATTGAGGGGCTTGTATCCATACCCAACAACCCAGCGCAGCAGCAGGTCAAACCCCCAACGAGCCAAGAATTGCACGTCTTTCAGTGGTTTTTCCAAGGGGAATAGATATTTGTTTTTGTTCTTCCGATAGCCGCGCCAATACTGCTCGGCCGCCAGTCGCTTTTGCCGTTCAAACAAAACCTCGCGCGCCTGTCCGAAATGACCCATCTCGCGCAGCACTTTGGCCAGTTGGGTATATGGTTGAGGTGTAAAATTGTCGTCCACTCCAGAACCTTTTTCTAGCCAAGGGATACGATCCTTGGCGCGTATTCCTACTGTTTGCAAACGGTCATAGGTAAAACCATTTAGAACTATATCAGCAGGCCACTTTTTTGAATTATCAACCAGATCGCCGACATGCGCCGATGCTACGGAGACACTCCCTGACAATACTGTCACATTTTTCCAGAAAAACGAACCATCTACTCGCGCACGTTGCATGGTAAGTGCAGTACCATGTTTACCCTTCTGGCTAGATCCACTCAGTTTGGCATCCTGTAAATCCAATTGCCCTCCTACTTTGGCTCCAATCAATTGAATTCTTCCAAGTGCAGTGACGCCATGCAAAATCAAGTCGGCTGTTACTTCTGCACCTTGCCCGTTAAGCGCGTCGCCGCCCATTCCGTTCAGCGTCGCCTCTTTGCACGAAAGCTGCCCGCCAATTCTTGCACCAGCCAAGTTGATACTTCCCGTAGCAATCACGTCGCGCAAAAAGAGATCTGCCTCAAGCACCACCCCTTGAGCGTTGATCCCAGGTAGGTGGCTTTCGTCTAATGCCAATACTTGAAAATGTGCTTGCCGTATATTTATCAGGTTGTCAAAATAGCAGCAAAAAAGGCTTGTATCCCCCTTTGCGGACAGGTGGGTTAGCCGTAATTCGCCTTTGATATAGGCCCCTGTCAAATCTACCCCAAACGGCGACAGACCGCATTCCGCTGTGCCGCCTGTGATCAGCAACGCGAGCAGATCGGCACGGATGGTATGGGCGGGGTTATCGTCTGCTTCTGGCACGGTTTCGATGTCATCTTGCAATACGCAAGGCCCCCCCGCGCGCATGGCGGCGATCAGCTTCACCTCTGCCGCCGTCAGGGCATTCGTTCCTGTCAACGCTTCATACTCGGCTACTTTCCGCATCACCACCCCCACCCTCACAATCTGCGCGTGTGGGTGGCGGTTGGCAAGGGGGCATGGGCGGGGGGGAGTGGGCAAGCGATAGGCGCGCCACCTGCCCCCCACTGCCCCTACAGATGTAGGGACGGATGCAATACAGATGTAATACGCAAAGCATACGCAAAACATACGCCTGCCAGCCCCAAAACCGCCCAAATCCGCGCCTCGCGCCTGCCCACCATTGCAGGGCGCGCGGGGGGCATTATATTGCCGTCATGCGCACCCAATTTGCCCCTATATCCCTTGCCCTAACCATCCTCGCCGCCCCCGCTTTGGCGCATCCGCATATGTTTTTGGACACATCGGTTGATGTGATCTTTAACGATGACGGCGCGGCGGAATCTGTCAAGATTACATGGGTTTATGATGATCTGTCGTCCCTGCAATACATCGCTGATCGCGCGTTGGATATGGATGGGGACGGCGTGCTGACCCCTGACGAAAAGGCCAGTTTGACAGGGTTTGATATGAACTGGGATGCGGGATTTCCGGGCGATACCTATGCGCTTCTGGGCGGCGTGGATCAGGGCCTGTCGCGCCCGCGCGATTACACGGCGGATTACAAAGATGGTAAAATCATCACCACCCATATCCGCGATTTTCCCGCGCCTTTGCCACTAAATATAGGGCAAACGCTGACAATTCAGGTCTATGACCCCGGCTTTTACGCCGCCTATACGCTGCAATCGGCGGCGCTGGACTATGGCGGCGCGGCGCGGGCTTGCAGTGCGCAAATCTGGGTGCCCGACCGAGATGCCGCCGACGAGGCTTTGTTGGCTGCGTTGGCGGAATACGCCCCAGATGAAGATGTCGAAGCCGACTTTCCCGCCATTGGTGCCGCCTATGCCGAGGAGGTGCGCGTGACATGTGGCGATTGATCCTTGCCATCGTGATCTTTGGTGAACTCGTCTTGGTGCTGTGGGCCACGGGCCAATTTGCGAGTTTTGGCGCGTGGGTGCTGGCATCGCAGCGCGACGTGCAGGATATGCTGGCAGGGGCCATTCGCGCGCTGCGGTCGGGCGATATAGGGGCGTTGGCGGGGTTTTTGGGCATATGTTTTGCCTATGGCGTGCTGCACGCAGCGGGGCCGGGGCATGGCAAGTTGGTGATTGGGGGCTACGGTCTTGCGCGGCGGGTCACGGCGCGCAAACTGGCGGTGTTATCGGTTGTCTCGTCGCTGGCGCAGGCCTTTGTGGCCGTGCTGGCGGTGTATGCCATTGTTGCGGTTCTGGGCCTATCGCGGCAGGTGGCGGGCGATGTGGTGGACAGTATCATGGCCCCGCTTGGCAGCGCCGCCATTGCCGCGTTGGGGCTGTATTTGGTGTATCGGGGGGCGCGGGGCCTGCGCGCGCAGATGGCGGCGCAGGCGGATCACGACCATCACGATCATGACCACGGCCCCGATTGCGGCTGCGGACATGCGCATGGGCCAACGGTGGATCAGGTGCAAACAGCCCAGTCCCTGCGCGAGGTTGCTGCCCTGATCGCAGGCATTGCCCTGCGCCCCTGCACGGGGGCGGTGTTTGTGCTGATACTAACGTGGCAGCTGGGCATTGGGGCGGCGGGCATAGCTGGGGCCTTTGCCATGGGGCTGGGCACGGCGGCCTTTACTGCCGCTGTCGCGCTGATGTCAGTTTTCGCGCGCGAGGGGGCCTTTGGCGGTCTTGGCCTTGGGCAATTGGCGCGGGTGTTGCCTTGGGCGGAAATTCTGGCGGGCGGGGTGATTGCCATTGGGGCAGGGGCAGCGTTGGTGGCGGCACTGTAACCGCTTCGATCCTTGCCTAAATCTTGGGCAAGCGTTAGCACGGGCCGTATGACACATGCGCCCCGCCTGACCTATTCCAAACATGCCACCGCCACGCTAGTGCTGGGCCTGCCGCTGGTGGGCAGTCATTTGGCGCAGATGTCGCTGCATGTTGTCGATACCGTAATGCTGGGCTGGTATGGGGTGACGGAACTGGCGGCGATGGTCATTGCCACATCGCTGTTTTTCGTGGTGTTCATCCTGGGGTCGGGCTTTGCCAATGCGGTGATGCCGATGGTGGCGCAAAGCGTCGGCGCGGGGGACGAGGCGCAGGTGCGGCGCGCGGCGCGCATGGGGCTGTGGCTGTCCATCGGGTATGGGCTGCTGACCTATCCGATGTTTTGGCATTCTGAAGCGGTCTTGTTGGCGCTGGGGCAAAAGCCCGAGGTGGCCGCGCTGGGGCAGGTGTTTTTGCGCATTGGCGGGCTGGGGATGATCCCCGCCTTGGTGATTATGGCAATCAAAGGGTATCTGGCCGCGCTGGGGCGCACGCAGGTGGTGCTGTGGGTGACAGTTGCGGCCATTCCTGCCAATGCGCTGGGAAATTACATGCTGATTTTTGGCAATTTCGGCGCGCCTGAATGGGGCATTGCGGGGGCGGCGATTGCCTCGGTTTCGGTGCAGGTGCTGTCGATGCTGGTGCTGCTGGCCTATGCGGGGCTGCTGCCCGAATTGCGCCGTTACCATTTGTTTCAGCGGTTTTGGCGGGCGGATTGGCCTGCCATGGGGCAAGTTTTTCGCCTTGGCTGGCCCATTGGGGTGACGCTGCTGGCGGAATCGGGCCTGTTTGCCGCAACTGCCGTGATGATGGGCTGGATCGGCACGAAGGAGTTGGCCGCGCATGGCATAGTGCTGGAAATCACCGCGCTGGCCTTTATGGTGCATCTGGGCCTGTCGAATGCCGCGACCATCCGCACGGGCCATGCCTTTGGCAGCCATGATGCGCGCGGGCTGCGCGATGGCGCGCGGGTGGTGATTGGCATCTCGGCGCTGTTCGCGCTGGTGGTGATTGCGACATTTCTGATCACGCCGCGCCCGCTCATTGCGCTGTTTTTAGACCCCGCCGCGATTGAGGCCCCCCAAATCCTGGCCTTTGGTGTGACGCTGATGGCCATTTCGGCCCTGTTCCAAGTGGCCGATGCAATGCAAGTCATCGCGCTGGGCCTGCTGCGCGGTATTCATGACACGCGCATTCCGATGATTGCGGCGGCCATTAGTTATTGGGGCATTGGGATGCCTGCCGCCTATGCGCTGGCGTTTTGGGCGGGGCTTGGCGGGGTTGGCCTGTGGCTGGGCCTAACGCTGGGGCTGGCCTGCGCAGCGGTGACGCTAATGTGGCGGTTTTGGGCCAAAGCACCGCGCACGATATAGGCTATTCCGCCGCCTCGCCTCGGCTCATGCGTTCGGATTTCTTGCGTACCAGCACAAGGCGCAAATCATGCATCGCGAGCAGCAGCTTATCTGTGACTGCCTCTAGCGCCTCGTCACTGGCGCGCGACTGCGCCCATTGCGTTGTTAGGTTCATATGATCGATCGCGCGAAAAATATCATCCACATCGCGCGCGGCCAAAAGGGCCGTGCGTTCCGCCACCCAAGTGGATATGGCCGCTTTGTCATCTTCGGTCAAAACCCGTTCGCCATGCGGTTTGATCGCGCCGTTTTTGACATTCACAATCGCAATCTCTTCCAAATCAATGCGGCGCTGGCGGTTTTCGGTATCTACCCGAAACACCGCCGCGCCGTTTTCACGGATGCGAAAATAATACTCTGGAAGATCGCCCGCCATCTTGCCCCTATGTCAGTGCCGCGCAGAAATTCTGAATCCGCGTGCATGCATCTAGCAGTATAGCATCAGAGGTTGCATAACTCACCCTAAAATTGGGGCTAAGGCCAAAAGCCGCGCCAAACACCACGGCGACCCCTGTATCTTCCAGCAAATAGGTTGCAAAATCCTCGTCATTTGCAATCTTTTTGCCTGCGGGGGTGGTTTTGCCAATGCAGCCCGAAATATCTGGGTAGACGTAAAACGCGCCTTCAGGCTTGGGGCAAGTGATGCCCTTTGCGGCGTTCAGCATAGATACCACCAGATCGCGGCGTTTTTGGAACATGGCGCGGTTGGGGGCCAGAAAATCTTGCGGGCCCGTCAGCGCCTCGAGTGCGGCATATTGGGAAACGGACGACGGGTTCGATGTGCTTTGCGATTGGATTGTGCCCATCGCCTTGATCAGATGCACGGGGCCGCCCGCATAGCCAATGCGCCAGCCCGTCATTGCATAGGATTTGGACACGCCGTTGCAGGTTAGCGTGCGGTCGTACAGTTTGGGTTCAATTTGGGCGGGCGTGGTAAAAACAAAATCGTCAAACACCAGATGTTCATACATATCATCCGACATGATCCAAACATGCGGATGGCGCAGCAGCACATCGCACAGCGCGCGCAGTTCCGCCGCAGTATAGCCCGCGCCTGTGGGGTTGGACGGGCTGTTAAAGATAAACCATTTGGTTTTGGGGGTAATGGCGGCTTCCAACTGCGCTGGGGTCAGCTTGAAATCGGTTTCAATCGTGGCGACCACGGGCACAGGCGTGCCGCCCGCCAGTTCCACCATATCGGGGTAAGACACCCAATAGGGCGCGGGGATAATCACCTCGTCGCCCGCATTGCAGGTGGCCATCAGCGCGTTGTACAAAATCTGCTTGCCGCCCGTGCCGACCGAAATTTGGGCAGGCGTATAGGTCAGCCCGTTCTCGCGCAGAAACTTATCGCAAATGGCTTTCTTTAGTTCGGGAATGCCGTCTACTGCGGTGTAGCGGGTTTTGCCGCTGTCAATCGCCCGCTTTGCCGCCTCGCGGATGTTGGCGGGGGTGTCAAAATCAGGCTCGCCCGCACCAAGGCCGATCACATCGCGCCCCTGTGCCTTTAGCTCTGCCGCTTTGGTGGTGACGGCGATGGTTGGCGATGGTTTCACGCGGGACAGCGTATCGGACAAAAACGGCATAAAAACCTCCTAAGACTGGCGCAAATTTGCGCGGTGTTCTATGGCGGGTGGGAATAGGGCGCAAGCGGGAATGGTGATGGAAACGCACGAGGCACGGATCAAACGGATGACGATGCGGTCATGGCGGCGCGGAACCAAGGAGATGGACTTAATCCTTGGGCCCTATGCGGATGCATATATTGCGCGCATGGATGAGGATGCGCTAACGCTATATGACATGCTGCTTGAAGAAAACGACCAAGACCTTCTGGCGATGATTCTTGGTCAGCAAGAGATGATGCCGCAATTTGCAAAATTGCTGGCAGAGATTGAAAATTTTGCGCGGGGCCGCTTGGCAAAGGGCTAAATCTGCGTTGCACGGGCTAAAAAGCAGCTAAAATCCATAAAATTCGCGAAAAATCCTGCATTTGTTTACTATATGTTTCCGATTTGGGCTGATTCTGCCCTCAGTTACCCCCGTTGCTGTGGAGATGTGTATATGACAGCTTTTACCCCCGTTCTGGATGGCTCGCACAAGGCGATGATGGCCGGCTATCTGGATAACTTGGCCCTTGTCGAACGGCTGCATCGTTTGCTGCTGGATGTGATCAAAGACGAATTCGAACGGCTTGCAATTTTGGAAATAAACTCGGTGCAGGCGCTGTTGTTGTTTAACATTGGCGAGAATGAGGTCACGGCGGGCGAACTTAAATCGCGTGGCTATTATCAGGGCAGCAATGTGTCCTATAATTTGAAAAAACTGGTCGAACTGGGCTATATGCACCATCAGCGCAGCGAAATTGACCGCCGTTCGGTGCGCGTCAGGCTTACGGAAAAGGGCCGCCAAGTGCGCGCGATGTTGACCGATTTGTTTGGCCGCCATGCCGATGGCCTGTCCAAGCGCAGTTTGGTCGATGCGGCTGGGATGGAACATATGAACCAAAGTCTGAAGCGGATTGAACGCTATTGGACGGATCAAATCCGCTATATTTACTGATTCTGCCGCGCTGGCGCTTTGGGCGCGGGGGTGGCCCAAGGAACACATCTGCAGCGCGCGGGATCGTCCATTTGGTTAAGCGGCCCTAGAATGGGGAAAGGATCAGGCGCAAAACGCGCCCATCCTGCAGGGGCAAAGCCCCTGTCCGCACAAATCGCAGGGCAAAGCCCTGCCATCGCAGCCCGCTCAGGCGGGGCGGCGATCAGAGGGGGCAAAATGCCCCCTCTCTTTTTGTCATATGCCCATTTCGATGCCGACCTGCGCAGTCTGCTGGGCTGGGTTAGCGGCGAGGCTGGGTTTGCGGCGGGGGCTGGTGGCCCGCTTGCCTGCCCTATCGCCACAAATGGGCATAGCTGGCCAAATATCCCTGCGCTTTGGCCAAAAGCCGCAGCGCCAACCCTTTGGGCAAGACCGCACCGCGCAGCTTGGCATCGGCCAGTCGGCGCAGCGCCACTTCGGGCGGGCAGGGCTGCTGGGTGATCGGGTCAAAATAGCGCGGATAGGCGATCAGCGCCGCATGGGTCAGATGGATCAGATCGGGCGCGGGCAGGCCCTTTTGATCCAAGGTGCGCAGATGGTCGCGCCGCCGCTGCGGCACATCGCCCAGATCACGGGTCAGCCCCCAACCTGCATAAAATGGCACGCCCAAAGTGGTGACAGGCACCCCGCGCAACAGGGCCTCGAACCCATAGGTCGAGGTTAGGGTGAACACCACATCAACCTGTTCTAGCAGACGTGACGCATCGGCGCGGGTGGCCACCAAATCGGCCAGCCCCACCAGATCGGGCGCAGGCACAACGCCCTGCCGCAGCCCTGCCTCGACATCGGGGTGGGGTTTATAGATTAAGAACCCCTCTGGATGGGCGGCGCGGGCGGCGCGGAGCAGATCAAGGTTGCTGCGCCCCCCCCCGCCCAGACGCACCGATGCATCATCGCTGACTTGTCCCAAAACCAGAACAACTGTCCTACCTGCGGCAGCGGCGGGCAGATTTACCGCCGCGCCGCCCAAATTATACTTTGTCAGGCCCGCGCTGCGCAGACCCAAAAGCAAAACCTGCGCGCGCGCGCGCGCCTCATCGGCCAGCGGCTGCATCATCAGCGCCTCAAAGCGGCTGGGCTGGCGGGGATCATAATAGATCCCCAAATCATCAACGATCATGCTCAGCGGCGGTGTCAAATCGGCCCCCAGACCGATGCTGCGCAAAAGCCCGTCTTCCACCCGCAAAACTTGGGTGTTGGGCGGGGCATCCCGCGCGCCCCAGACCATCACCTTGCGGCCAGTGGCGCGGGCGCGAAGGGCTGCTTGATCTATATCCTTACAAAATATCAATGGCTTATGCGCGCCAAACACGGCCTGCAACCGCCCGCGTTTCCACGC
>JAIXVS010000268.1 GCA_027482795.1 Rhodobacter sp. | reverse complement strand
TAGATAAGATTGCAGAACCCCATTGTTCCACCGTGCAAAGGTGTCTGCGATTTGGCGAGCATCCCAGCCCAGACCATCGCGCATCAGCCCGTAAGTTTCGGCGATCAGCTGCATATCGGCGTATTCAATGCCATTATGCACGGCCTTCACAAAATGGCCCGCGCCCTCTTCGCCCATCCAATCGGCGCAGGGGCTGCCGTGATACTGGGCGGCAATGGCGGATAGAACATGCGCCACACGGTCCCAATGTGCGCGCGGCCCGCCGCCCATAATGGCAGGGCCATGGCGCGCGCCTTCTTCGCCGCCAGATACGCCAATGCCCAAAAAGGGCGTTTCCATCTCGCGCATACGGCGGTTGGTGTCGTGGAAATTGGCGTTGCCCGCGTCGATGATCAAATCATCTGGCCCGATCAGCGGGGTCAGCGCGGCAATTTGGCTGTCGACCGCATCGCCAGCGGGCACCATCAGAATAATCGCGCGCGGCGGGGTAAGGGCAGCCACAAAATCGGCCAGCGTTTTGGTGCCTGTGATCTGCGCGGCCAGTGGCCCCGCATGGGCCACAAAACTGTCCACAACCGAGGCCGTGCGGTTGAACACGGCAATCTTAAACCCCTTTTCGGCAATGTTCAGTGCAAGGGCCGACCCCATTGTGCCAAGCCCGATTAAACCAATCTCACTCATGGATATTGCACGCCTTTGCGGTTTAGGGTGATGCGATACAGGCTGGTTGTGGCGGTGATATACAGCTGATGCTTGGCCCGCCCGCCAAAGCACAGGTTCGACACGGTTTCGGGCAGGAAAATCTTACCCATCAACGCGCCCGTGGGCGAAATGCACTGCACCCCGTCGCCTGCGGATGACCAGATATTGCCATCACTATCGATGCGGATGCCATCAGCGCAGCCCGCATCGATGGTATGAAAATGCCGCCCCGCCGACAGGCTGCCATCGGTGGCGACATCATAAACGCGGATCATCTGCGCATCATCCGAATGCATCCGCCCTGTATCGGCCACGTAAAGGCGCGTTTCATCGGGCGAAAAGGCAAGGCCGTTGGGGCAGTTCATATCCGTGACCACGGCCCGCAAATCGCCATTATGCCAGCGATAAACGTTGCAGGGATTTTCCTGCGGCGCGGCAAAGCCTTCGTAATTGCTGGCAATGCCGTAATGCGGGTCTGAAAACCAGATCGACCCATCCGATTTTACCACCACGTCGTTGGGCGAATTCAGCGGCTTGCCGTTAAAACTGTCTGCAATCACAGTAATGCTGCCGTCATGTTCGGTGCGCGTCACGCGGCGCAGCCCATGTTCACAAGAAATCAGCCGCCCCTGCCCATCGCGCGTGTGGCCGTTGGCGTAATTGGACGGGGCACGATAGGTGGAAATGCCAACATCGGGCGTCCAGCGCAAAATGCGATTGCTGGGAATTTCCGAAAACAGCAGGCAATTTGCATCGCCAAACCAAACAGGCCCTTCCACCCAATCAAATCCTGTGGCCAATTGCTTGGGCGGGGCATTGCCCAAAACATAGCGGCCAAAGGCAGGGTCGATGATTTGGTAAAAAGACATGGTGGGTTCCCCGTTTCTTTGGCCTATGTTATCGATAACAAATCGCAACGTCAAACATGTAAGGGCAGATTATGGCATTTTTTCACAGCGCAACACGGCTAACCCATGCAGGGGTGATGACAATGCTGGCGGCGGCCATCGCGCAGGCCGAAGCCATGGGCCAACCTCAATGCATTGTGATTGTCGATGCAAGCGGAGAATTGCTGGGCGAGGTTCGCATGACAGGCGCGCGGTTTTTGTCCCGCAAATCCGCCATGGCCAAGGCGCTGACAGCGGCCAGCATTGGCGCGCCATCGGAAAACATCCCCGAAGCGGTGCGCCCCGCGATAGGCATGGCCAGCGGCGGCGCAGTGACTGGCCTAAAGGGCGGCTTGCCCATTCGCATCAACGGTGACGTGGTGGGCGGCATTGGCGTGGGGTCTGGCACGGGCGATCAAGACGCCGAAGTTGCCCGCGCCGCATTGGCCGCCATTGGTGCAGAGGTTTAGGAAAACGCAATCTGCGCCTTCATCGCGCGCGACCGATCCCCCGCTGTTTCAAACGCTTCTACCGCGCGATCCAACGGGAAGGTGTGCGTGATAAAGGGTTTCACATCAATCAGCCCCTTTTGCATCAGGCTGACGCCTGTGAAAAACTCGTCATGAAAGCGGAAAGAACCCTTTAGGATCAGCTCCTTGGCCGTCATCGCCTGCACGGGCAGGGTCATATCGCCGCCAAGGCCAAGCTGAATAATGGTGGCACCAGGGCGCAGCGCAGGAATGGCGGCGTTTAGGGCAGGGGCTGCGCCCGAACATTCAAACAGAACATCAAAATGGCCCTTGCCGCCCGTGTAGGCCGATAAATCGCCGCCAGCGGCCATATTCACCACAACATCTGCCCCCGCGCGCTGCGCCATGCCAAGGGTGAAATCGCCAAGGTCGGTGGCCACAACCAAATCTGCCCCCGCCCGCCGCGCGGCCAAAATGCACAAAATGCCAATTGGCCCGCAGCCCGTGACCAGTACCGATTTGCCCAATAGCGGCCCCGCGCGCCCCACAGCGTGCAAGCACACGGCCAGCGGTTCGGCCATCGCCGCCTCGCCCGCGCTTAGCCCATCTGCGGGCGCGCATTGGGCGGCATCTGCCACCAGCACCTCGCGGAACGCGCCTTGGATGTGCGGAAAGGGCATGGCCGATCCGTAGAACCGCATGTTCAGGCAGTGATTATACATCGCCGCATTGCAATACTGGCAATCATGGCAAGGGCGCGAGGGGGACACTGCCACCAACTGCCCCAGTTTCAGCCCCGCAACCCCATCGCCCAGTTCGGTGATATGGCCCGACACTTCGTGCCCCAAGATCATCGGTTCGCGCAGCCGAATGGCCCCAAACCCGCCGTGGTTAAAGTAATGCAGATCCGATCCGCATATCCCACCTGTCGCCAGTTTAATCTGCACCTGCCCAGCGGCTGGGCGGTCGATCGCCGTATCTTCAATGCGCAAATCGCGGGCGGCGTGGATGACGATGGTTTTCATCACAGCACCGGCGTCAGCAGCGGCTTGCCCGCAAAATGCGCCATCAGATTATCGCGCACCAGCGCGCCCATGGCCTTGCGCGTCTCATATGTGCCCGATGCATGATGCGGTTGCAGCATCACATTGGGCAATGCCAAAAAGCGCGGGTTCAGGGCAGGCTCGCCTTCAAACACATCCAGCGCGGCAGACCCCAGCGCGCCTGTTTCCAACGCATCCAGCAGCGCAGATTCGTCGATGTTTGACGCGCGCGAGATGTTAATCAGCATCCCCTGCGGGCCAAGCGCGGCAATGACACCTGCATTTACAATATGGCGCGTGGCCGCTGATGCGGCCAAGGTCACAAACAGAAAATCCGACCGCGCCGCCAATGCCGTGGCATCCGCCACAAACTCCCACTGTTTGGCATAATCCTTGGGGCCAACATCGGAATAGGCGATATCCATATCAAAGCCCGCCAACCGCTTGGCCACTTCAAACCCAATGCGGCCAAGGCCCAATACGCCCGCCCGTTTGCCCCAAACGCGGTGCTTTAGCGGATACAGCCCCTTGGCCGCCCAAGACCCATCGCGCACCCACGCCTCGGCCCCGATCATCCCGCGCGAATGGGCCAGCATCATTGCCACGCCCAAATCGGCCACATCATTGGTCAGCACATCGGGGGTGTTGGTCACGCGAATGCCGCGCGCGCGCGCCGCGTTCAAATCTACCGCATCATAGCCCACACCGTAGACCGAGATCAGCTCCAGCTTCGGACAAGCCGCAATCATATCCGCATTCGCGCCCAATTCGCCCCGCGTGGCAATGGCGCGGATATTTGGGCCAACCGCTGCCAGAAAGGCCGCCTTATCGGCCGCCTCGAAATAGCGGTGCGACATAAAGGCGGCATCAAGGGGCAGTTGATCCCATTCGGGGTACGGGCCGACTTGCAAGATTTCCACTTTTGACATGATGTGCTTTCTGGTTGACGGTCGATGATTTGGCATGTTATCGATAACATATTCAAGCGGGCCCCATTTGCCAAGCCCAAAATTTTTGAACGCAAGGGAACAGCATGAGCCTGCAACTTTTTAATCTTTCTGGTAAACGCGCACTGATCACAGGGTCGTCGCAGGGCATTGGGTTTGCCTTGGCGCGCGGGCTGGCGGCGGCAGGGGCGGCAATTGTGATGAATGGCCGCGACGGGGCCAAGCTAGAGGCCGCCGCAACCACGCTGCGCGGCGAAGGCTTTACCGTGCAAACGCTGGCCTTTGATGCCACCGACCATAACGCCGTGCGCACAGCGGTGGATGGGTTCGAAGCCGCGCATGGCGCGATTGATATTTTGGTCAACAATGCAGGGATGCAGCACCGCGGCCCGTTAGAAGATTTTCCTGCCGAGGCGTTTGAGCGGCTGTTGCAAACCAACATCGCATCGGTGTTTCACGTGGGCCAAGCCGTGGCGCGCCATATGATCACGCGCGGCGCGGGCAAGATTGTGAACATATCTTCGGTGCAAAGCGCCCTCGCCCGCCCATCAATTGCGCCCTATACCGCCACGAAAGGCGCTGTGACGAACCTCACCAAAGGCATGGCGACCGATTGGGCGAAATACGGGCTGCAATGCAATGCCATTGCGCCCGGCTATTTTATCACGCCGTTGAATAAGGCGCTGATCGATGACCCTGTTTTCAGCGAATGGCTGGCCAAACGCACCCCCGCAGGGCGCTGGGGCAATGTGGACGAATTGGTGGGGGCGTGCATTTTCTTGGCGTCCGACGCGTCCAGTTTCGTCAACGGCACGGTGATCTTTGTGGATGGCGGGATAACCATTTCGCTATGACATCTTACGTCGTCATGGGGGTTTCGGGCTGCGGGAAAAGCAGTATTGGCGCAGGTGTGGCCGCCGCACTTGGTGCACGGTTTATCGACGGCGACGATCTGCACCCGCCCGCCAATATCGCCAAAATGTCGCGCGGGCAGCCGTTGAATGATGATGACCGCGCGCCATGGCTGGCGCTGGTGGGGCAGGCGCTGGCGCAGGGCAATACTGTCGTCGCCTGCTCGGCCCTGAAACGCGCATACCGCGATCAAATTCGCGCGCAGGCGGACACGGTGTTTTTGTATCTGCGCGGGCAAAGGGAAACCTTGCTGGCCCGCATGGCCGCGCGGCCAGGTCACTTCATGCCAACCAGCCTGCTGGACAGCCAGCTTGCCACGCTAGAGCCGCCCGCAGCAGACGAGGCGCATGTGGTGCAAGACATCGAAGCATCACCCGCACAAATCATCGCGGGTTTTTTGGAGGGGTTGAAATGACGCTGAAGGTTGCATTGATTGGCGCGGGGGCAATGGGCGGGGCGATTGGCGCGCGCATCGTGCAAACGGGGCAAGACCTGACGGTGTTTGATCTAGATGCGCAAAAAGTGGCGGATTTGGTCGCGCTGGGTGCCAAAGCCGCGCCTTCGGCGGCGCAAGCGGCGGCTGGGGCGGATTATGTCGTCATCAGCCTGAATTCGGCGCGCATCGTCGATATCGCCGTCTTTGGCGAAGGCGGCGTTGCGCAGGGTGCAAAGGCAGGAACCCTGATTATCGATATGTCATCGATAGACCCTGATGCCACGCGCGATATGGCCGCGCGGGCATCTGCGCTGGGCCTTGCATGGGTGGATAGCCCCCTATCGGGCGGCGCACCAAAGGCGGCAACGGGCGAGCTGACGCTAATGGCGGGGGGCACTGCCGAAGATGTGGCGCGCGCCCATGTTCTGCTGCGCCATTTGTCCACCAACTACACTCATATGGGGCCATCAGGGGCAGGGCAAACCACCAAACTGATCAACCAAGTGCTGTGCGGGCTGAACTTTATGGCCGTGGCCGAGGCAACGCAGTTGGCGCTGAATGCGGGCGTTGATGCCAGCAAAATTCCACAAGCGCTGCGCGGTGGGCGGGCTGACAGCGCGATTTTGCAAGAATACATGCCGCGTTTTGCCACCCGCGATTACCGGCGCACGGGGCGCATTGATAACATGGTCAAAGACCTGAACGCCGCGCAAGATTTGGCGCGGCGCAGCCATACATCCATGCCGCTGACTGCGCTATGCGCTGAAATTCACCGTATGCTAACAGCCGCAGGTTTGGGCGGCGAAGATCAGGCCGCGCTGATGGAATATTTCACTGGCCCCAATAAGGAACATTTCGCATGATCACCCGCTTTGCCCTGTTTGAAGGCAGCCTAAAGGCTGGCACATCTGCCGCAGATTTTCGCGCCGCTGTCACATCGCGCCTTGTCCCACTTTGGCGGCAATTTCCAGGCAACTGCGCCGTGCGCGTGATGTTTGGGGCCGAACGTGACGAAGGCGCGCCAGAATTTCCGCTGATTTTGGCGATCAGCTATCCCAGCCGCGCCGAATTGGAAGGCGCGCTTTCCAGCCCCTTTCGCGCCCAATCGCGCGAGGTCACGGGCCAGATTGTGGCCGAATTCTTTGACGGGCGCATCCACCACCATGTAACCGAAGCGGATGAATACCTACCCTAACCATTCGTGTTATCGGTAACCAAAACATAGACAGCGCAGATCAAAGCTGGCAAACAGATGGCACGGAATGGGGTCATCATGCAGCACAGCGCCAAAACGATGAAGGACGTCGCCCTTGCGGCGGGCGTTTCGGTGATGACTGTCAGCCGCGCGTTCAAACAAGATACCTCGGTATCCGAAGCGACGCGCGCGCGCATCCGCACCATTGCCGAAGATTTGGGCTATGTCTTTGATTCCACTGCCGCAAATCTGCGCACGCAAAAGACCAATTTTGTGGCGGTGACGATTCCGTCCATCAATAACGCCAACTTTGCCGATACGGTGGGCGCGCTGTCAGACCGTTTGGCGCAGGCGGGGATGCAGGTTTTGCTGGGCCATTCGGGCTATGATGTGGCCCAAGAAGAGGTGCTGGTAGAGCAGCTTTTGCGCCGCCGCCCCGAGGCGATTGTGGTAACAGGCGGGCGGCACACCGAACGCACGCGCAAAATGCTGCTGAATGCAGGTATCCCCGTAGTGGAAACATGGGATTTGCCAGATGACCCTATTGATCATGTGGTTGGGTTTTCTAATGCCGCGACCATGGCAGGCATGGTCGACTATTTGGTGGGCAAGGGCCTGTCGCGCCTTGCCTTTATCGGCGGCGATACCGATGGCGATACGCGCGGCGCTGATCGGCGGCGCGGCTTTGTCGCGGCGATGCAGGCGCGCAATCTGGATGCAAGCCGCCTGATCGGCGCGGGCAAGCCGCCCATTTCCATGCGCGAAGGGGCCAGCGCAATGGGCCAGTTGCTGAATGATTTTCCCGATACGCAGGCGGTGATCTGCGTGTCAGACCTGTCGGCCTTTGGCGCGCTGACCGAATGCCAAAGGCGCGGGGTGCGCGTGCCGCAAGATATCGCCATCGCGGGGTTCGGGGCCTATGAAATTGCGGGCATCTCGCATCCGACGATCACCACAATCAATCCCCATCCACGGCTGATTGGCACCCAAACTGCCGAATTGATTTTGCAAGTTTTGGATGCGGCGAACACCCGCCTTGGCCCGCAGCGGCGGGAAATACATTGGGATTTGCAAGGCGCGGAAAGCGCCTAATGCGGCGCGGCGCGGCGGCTAAAGCTGTGTTTTTCTTGCCCCGCTTTAATATCAGCTAAGGCGAACCGATAGCGCCAGCGAAATTTTGCATTCGCCAAAATCCGTGCAACCTGATCTTGTGGGCGCAAAGGGAATAGCCATGAACACCCAGCCACGTCTTGCACCAAACCACCCCATCGGTGACGAGGTACGCCGCACCACCTGTTATATGTGTGCCTGCCGATGCGGGATCAATGTGCATATGAAATCGGGTGAAGTTGCTTACATCGAGGGCAACCGCGATCATCCCATCAACAAAGGTGTGCTGTGCGCCAAGGGCGCATCGGGCATTATGCAAATCAACGCGCCCTCGCGCCTGCGCGCGCCTCTCAAACGCGTTGGCCCGCGCGGGTCTGGCGCGTTTGAAGAAATATCGTGGGACGAGGCGCTGGCGCTGGCCGTTTCGTGGCTGAAACCCCTGCGCGAAACCGCCCCAGAAAAGCTGGCGTTTTTCACAGGCCGCGATCAATCGCAAAGCTTTACAGGCTGGTGGGCGCAGGCGTTCGGCACGCCCAACTATGCCGCCCATGGCGGGTTTTGTTCTGTCAACATGGCGGCTGGCGGAATTTACACCATAGGCGGGGCCTTTTGGGAATTTGGTCAGCCCGATTGGGATCGCACAAAGCTGTTCATCCTGTTTGGCGTGGCCGAAGATCATGACAGCAACCCCATCAAAATTGGTCTGGGCAAGCTAAAGGCGCGGGGTGTGCGGGTTGTTGGGGTCAACCCCATTCGCACGGGTTACAATGCCGTGGCCGATGATTGGCTGGGCATTACACCCGGCACCGATGGCCTGCTGATATTGTCGCTGATCCACTGCCTGTTTCAGGCGGGCAAGATTGATCTGGACTATCTTGCGCAATACACCAACGCCCCCTTGTTGGTGGTCGAAGATGGCCCCGAGGCGGGCATGATCCTGAAAAACGCCGAAAGCCAGCCTTTTGTGATTGATCGGCGCACAGGCGCGCCCGCCCCTTGGGATGCCAAGGGCGTGCAGCCCGATTTGGGGGCTGTGTATCAGGGCAACCGCACAGTGTTTCAGCACATGGCGCAGCGCTATCTTGCGCCCGAATATGCACCCGAAGCCGTGGCAGACCGCTGCGGCCTCCCCGCCGCCCGCATCCGCGCGCTGGCCGCCGATTTGGCGCGCGTGGCCTTTGACGAGGCAATAGAAATTGCCCAAGCTTGGACAGATTTTCGCGGCAATGAACATAGCAAGATGGTTGGCCGCCCCGTGTCCTTTCACGCCATGCGCGGGATTTCGGCCCATTCGAACGGCTTTCAAACTGCCCGCGCGCTGCATCTTTTGCAGATTGTTTTGGGCAGTGTTGAAACGCCGGGCGGCTACCGCCTAAAGCCGCCCTATCCCAAACCCGTAGACGCGCATCCAACCCCGCATTTCACGGCTGCGGCGGGAAAACCGCTTGCTGGCCCACATTTGGGCTATGTCCGCCACCCTGACCAACTGGCGCTAAAGCCCGATGGCAGCCCCGCGCGCATTGATAAGGCGTTTACGTGGGATGCCCCCTTTTCGGCCCACGGGTTGATGCATATGCTGATCCCCAACGCCCATGCAGGCGATCCGTACCGCATCGACACGCTGTTTTTGTATATGGCCAATATGGCGTGGAATTCGTCGATGAATTCGGGCGAAGTCATTAAGATGCTAACAGATAGGGACGCGGATGGCGGTTATGTCATCCCCCGCATCATTTATTCCGATGCCTATGCGTCTGAAATGGTCGCCTATGCCGACCTAATCTTGCCCGACACCACCTATATGGAGCGGCACGATTGCATTTCCCTGCTTGATCGCCCCATTTCTGAACCCGATGCAGCGGGGGATTCTATCCGCTGGCCCGTGGTGGAACCTGACCGCGATGTGCGCCCCTTTCAATCTGTGATGCTGGATTTGGGCGCGCGCCTTGGTCTTGGCCCGATGGTCAAGGAAGACGGTAGTGCAAAATTTAAAGATTACGCCGACTATATCCAAAACCACATTCGCCGCCCAGGCGTTGGCCCGCTGATCGGTTGGCGCGGGGCAGATGGCAGCCAAACGGGGCGCGGCGATGCCAACCCCAACCAGTTGGATCGTTACATCGAAAATGGCGGGTTCTTTCAGGCCCATGTGCCTGCCGAGGGCGCGTTTTATAAACCGTGGAATATGGCCTATCAGGAATGGGCGGTGCAAACATCCCTGTTCGAATCCCCCCAGCCCTATCTGTTTTCGATTTACTCCGAACCCATGCGCCGCTTTCAGGCCGCCGCGAGCGGCATTGGCCCGCATCAGCCGCCCGACCATCTGCGCGCAACGCTAAAGCGCGCGATGGACCCCCTGCCGATCTGGTATTCGCCTTATGCCGAGAATGACTTTACCATCCATGCACTGACACAAAGGCCGATGGATATGTACCATTCATGGGGCAGCCAAAACGCGTGGCTTCGCCAAATACGCGGGCGCAATTTTCTGTATATCCCCACCAAGATTTGGCAGCAGCACGGGTTTAAAGACGGCGATTATGCGCGCGTGACTTCCCCCACGGGGCAAATCACCGTGCCCGCCGCCCATATGGCCGCGTTGAATGAAAACACCGTCTGGACATGGAACGCCATTGGCAAGCGTAAGGGCGCTTGGGCGCTGGATGATGATGCGCCCGAATCCACAACGGGATTTTTGCTGAACCATCTGATTTCCGAACTGCAGCCCGATCAGGGCGATGGCATCAGGCGCAGCAATTCTGACCCAGTCACAGGGCAGGCGGCATGGTTTGATTTGCGTGTGAAAATCGAAAATGCAGGCCCGCAGGTGGCAGCAAGCCCCGCCTTTGCGCCCATTTCCCGCGCTGTGCCGCGTGGCAAAACCCGAAAGGCACCCAAATGACCAGCCTTCCCACCCATACCGAGAAAAAGCTGGGTCTGGCCATTGATCTGGACACCTGCGTTGGGTGCCAAGCCTGCGTAACAGCCTGCAAGGGCTGGAATGACCAAGGCTATGGCGCGCCACTGTCCGACCAAGACCCTTACGGCGCGGCACCTTCGGGCGCGTTTCTAAACCGCGTGCATTCCTATGAAATCACCCCAGATCAGGGCGCGGCCGTGATCGTCAACTTCCCCCGTTCTTGCCTGCATTGCGAGGATGCGCCCTGCGTGCCTGTTTGCCCCACAGGCGCGAGTTACAAGCGCGTTGAAGACGGCATTGTTCTGGTGAACGAGGATGCCTGCATTGGCTGCGGCCTATGCGCATGGGCCTGCCCCTATGGTGCGCGCGAAATGGACGGCGATGTGGGCGTGATGAAGAAATGCACCCTTTGCGTTGACCGCATTTATAACGAGCATCTGCCTGAAGAAGACCGCGTTCCCGCTTGCGTGCGCACCTGCCCTACAGGCGCGCGGCATTTTGGCGATTTTGCCGACCCTGATAGCACAGTTAGCCAACTGGCTAAACAGCGCGGCGGTTATGATTTGATGCCAGATTTGGGCACGCGCCCCACCAACAAATACCTGCCGCCACGGCGCAAAGACGCGCCCGACATGTCCGCGCCGCTTGCCCCGCTGCTAGATATTCAGGCCACGGGCTTTGCAGGCTGGCTCGACAAAGTGCTGGGGAAAATCTGATGCATCCCGCCCCATCCGTTATTGTTTTTACCGTTCTGTCTGGCATGGGCTTTGGTCTGCTGGCCTTTCTGGGCGCGGGCCTGCCTGCGCCCAGTGGCTGGGCTGCATTCTTTCACTGGGGTCTCGGGTACAGCCTTGCCGTGGGCGGGCTGCTGGCCAGCACCTTCCACCTTGGCAACCCGCAGCGGTTTCTGCGCGCTTTTACCCAGTGGCGATCAAGCTGGCTGTCGCGAGAGGCGATTGCCTCGGTCGCCTGCCTGCTTGCGCTGGCCCCTGTGGCGCTGTCAAATTGGCTGGGCTTTGGCTGGCCCCGCGCGCTGGGCCTGATCGGGGCTGTGCTGGCGCTGGCCACAATTTTCTGCACCGCGATGATCTATGCGCAACTGAAAACCATCCCGCGCTGGAACCACTGGACAACCCCAGCGCTGTTTGTGGCATTCGCAGGCGCAGGCGGGGCGATTTTGGCGGGGCAAAGCGGGGCGGGGGCGGTTATGTCTGCGCTGCTGCTGGCCCTGTTGCTAGCGGCCTTTCGCATCGGCGACGGGGCCTTTGCGGCCCGCGCCCAAACCCTTGGCACGGCCACGGGGCTGGGCACCATCGGCCCCGTACAGGGCACAGTGCGCGTGTTTGAACAGCCCCACACTTCGCCCAATTACCTGATGCGCGAGATGATCTATCTTGTCGCGCGCAAGCATGTGCAAAAGCTGCGCAGCGTTACCCTGATCGGCGCGGGCATTGCGCCTGCCTTGCTGCTGCCGCTGACGCCGCCCTCACTGCTGGGTTTTGCGGTTATCGCGTTGGTGCATCTGACAGGCGCTTTCGCTGCGCGCTGGCTGTTCTTTGCGCAGGCCGAACATGTGGTGGGCCTGTATTACGGGCAGCGCTAAGGTTGGCGTTCAGATCGCCGATAATTCCGCGCGACTTTGCCAAAGCGCGGCATAGGCGGCCACCGCAGGCCAATCGGGAATAGCGGTTTGCTGGATCTGCGGCGCGCTGTGCAAGCCGCCTGTGGCCAAAAGCGCAGCCCCCGTGCTGGTGCCCGTTTGCGACGTGGCTGCAAAAACTGGGCGGGTGGGGCCAGCCAAGGCAGCCAGCATCTGCAAATAGGCCGTATTGCGGGTAAATGGCCCTTCCACCACAACCCCGCCCTGCTGCCCGATTAAATCAAGGCAGGTCTTGGTCATCAGCGCCAGATAGGCCGCCACAGCGGCGCTGTAATGCGCGCTGCCAAGCGGCGGTACTTTTCCATCAGCCCAGCCCATTTTGCGCCCTTGAAAAGGCCCTGCGCTGTTAATCACCGATGGCAGAAGCATGATTTTTTCGGCCAGTACCTGCTGCATGGCCGCTTCATCAGCAGGCGGCAGCTCTGCGCCGCCGCAAAGCATCTCATACTCCCGCCCGCCCATAAAACGGGCCGAAGGTACAGCCGCGCCAAGTGCATTCAGGTTCACCAGCACATCGCGCGCAGGATCAAGGGCAACTTCCGCCGCCCCCATCGCCATGGCAATCACCCATGTGCCCGTGGATACCACACCAAAGGGCGGCTGCATGGCCAGCACATGCGGCAATAGCGATGCATTGCTGTCATGGATGCCGACGTAAACGGAAATATCCTGCCGCAGCCCCAATTCGCGCGCCACATCGGGCAGCACAGTGCCCAGCACTTCAGATGGTGCGCGCAAGGAGGCCAGTTTGCCCGCAAGCCCCAGCTTTTCTACCAAATCTGATGGCGCATTGGTAAACGGGTTCCATAAATCTGTATGACACCCCAGCGAGCAGGGATCGCAGGCGGTCTGCCCCGTCAGCAAATAGCCCCAGTATTGCGGATAAGTCACCACTTGGGCCGTGCGTGCCAAAAGGGTGGGGTCGTGTTGAAACAGCCAAAATAACTGCGCCCCAAGGTTCAGCCCCAATGCAAGGCGGGGCGATCCTGTTTGCGCGAAGGGGGGCCGAATGGCATTATACTCGGCGGCCACCGCGTCGGGCCCGATATATTCATAATCCAGCATCGGGGCCGCCAAATTGCCCTGCCCGTCCAGCAGCACCGCCGCCGCACCGTGGGTGGTGATGGAAATCGCATCAATGCCATGGGCGGCCTGCATATCCGCCAGCGCCGATTTGATAAACAGCCACAGCGCGTCCAAATCAAAATGCGGATAGGGCGGGCCAGCCAAAACTTTGTTGGTGCAAGAGGTAACGGCAATTTCCGCCATGCTTGCCCCATCCACCAGCGCCAGCTTGGCATGGGTTTTGCCAATGTCGATCACGGCGATATGGGCGGGCGCGCTCATGGCATATGGAACACTTGGGCCAGCGGGGTTGCCACAGGCTCGTTGCTGGGATGGGTGTCCATGATATCGGCCATATAGGCCCACCAGCGCGCCATCACCTCGGTTTGCGGCAGGCTGTCCATTTTGTGATCATCCGTGCGCGTCAGAATGCCAAACAGGGTATGCGTTTCGCGGTCTAGGAATATCGAATAGTCCGAAATTCCTGCGTCTTTCAAAAGCGTAACCAACTCGGGCCAAATCGCATCATGCCTGCGCTGATATTCAGCTTCCTGCCCCGCGTGCAGGCGCATTTTGAAGGCGTATTTCTGCATCACTTCCTCCAGATCAATTTCGGCGCGGCAATCACAGCAATCAGCAGCAGCCCAAGGAAAATTGACATCACAATGCCAGGCACGTTCAGCAGACCAATGCCAAAGGTCACCATCCCCATGATAAATGCCGCCAGCACAACGCCCAAAATACTGCCCGACCCGCCCAGAATATTCACCCCGCCCAAGACCACCATGGTGATAATCTCCAGCTCCATCCCCGTGGCGATGGACGGGCGGGTTGATCCAAGCCGCGAGGTCAGGCAGACCGCCGCAATGCCCGACATCAGCCCAGTCAGCAAAAACAAAATAAACCGCACCCGCGCCACCCGCACCCCCGAAAACAAGGCGCCCACGGGGTTGTTGCCAATGACGTAGACGGCGCGGCCGAAATTGGTGCGGTGCAGAAGGATGTAGAAAATGACCGCCGTGATGGCGAAAAGGAACAGTTCGAACGAGATCACCCAAAACACATAGCCCTGCCCGAAAAAGGCAAATTCCTTTGGATAACCTGTAAAGGCCTGATCGCCCAGAATGATAAAGGACACGCCGCGAAACAGGCTCATCGTGCCGATGGTGACCACGATCGAGGGCAGGTTCATCCCCGCCACCAAAACGCCATTGATCGCGCCGCAGATCAGACCCACCGCGATGCCAGTGACCACAATCACAGGCACGCCGTAGCCCGCGCTCATCACAAGCCCCATCGCCGTAGAGGCCAGCGCGATGATTGAGGCGACTGAAAGATCAATCTCGCCCGCGATTATCAGCATGGCCATGGCAAAGGCAATCATCGCCTTTTCGGTAAAAGTAAACGTGGCGTCCGACAGGTTCCATACGTTCAGAAAATAAGGCGAGGCAAAGGAATTGGCGGTGAAAATCAGAATGAACACTACCACCAGCAGCGCCTCCCATGAACGCAGCGCGCGCATGGCTGGGGTTTGCAAACGATCTGGCAGGTGGCGGTTTTGCGTATGAGGAGCGGACATTTACGCCTGCACTTTCTGCGCGCTTGGCTGCGTATCGGGTTTCAAGATCAGGCGGCCTTTGGGCCGGTTTTGCAGGGCATTCACCGCCACCGCCAGCACAATCGCAGTGCCTGAAATGGCCATTTGCCAAAAGGGCGATACGCCAATGACCGCCAGGGCGTTTTTGATGCTGCCCAAAAAGATGCAGCCCAATATGGCCCCGCGCACCCCACCAATACCGCCTGCAATTGAAATGCCGCCAATAACGCAGGCTGCCACAACGTCCAATTCGAACCCGCCCGCCACATCGACATAGGCCACCGCATAGCGCGCAACCCACAGATAGCCCGTCAGCCCCGCCAGCGCGCCTGACAGCACAAAGGCCACCGCCTGCATGCGCCCCACATCGATGCCGGTATAGACGGCGGCATGCGGGTTGCCACCCACGGCAAAGAAACTGCGCCCCAAAGCCGTGCGGTTCAAAAGGACATAAGCCCCCCCGATCACCGCCAGCGCGATCCACGACATGACATGCAGGCCCAGCACCTCGGTCCGCGGCAAATCCTTGAATCCGGCGGTCATCTGGTGGGCGTTGATCCATCTCCCGTCGGAAATCAGGAAGATGATCCCGCGATAGATCGTCATCGTGCCCAGCGTCACCACGATGGGCGGAATATCGACCTTCCACACCAAAAGCCCGTTCACCGCCCCAAGGGCCGCGCCCAGCACCAGCGCCGCAGGCAGGATCAGCGCCAGCGGAACCCCCGCGCCATCCAGCATCGCCGCCACCATCCCGCACAGGGCCAGCGTGGCCGCCACCGACAGATCGATGCATTTCGTCAAAATCACGATCATCTGCC
>JAIXVS010000002.1 GCA_027482795.1 Rhodobacter sp. | reverse complement strand
TTATGGCTCCGTTCCCCCTAGGCCAGTTCTAGGCACTGGCGGTGGAGTGCGCCCTCCCGGGGGGAGGGAGGGCGCGGCCCGGCGGCGCTGCGCGCCTTGATTCCGGGCCAAGTGGGATGAAATTTCAATATTAGTAGAACGAAACCCATCAATCGCCAGCCCTCCCCTTATCCGCCCCCCTCTTCCCCCCCTTCCCCCTGCATGTTACCCAACCCCATGCGCCCTTTCACACCCGCCCTAATCGCCCCCCTTCTGCTGGCCGCCATAGCCACCGCCCTGCCCGCCCATGCAGACGAGCGGTTTGAACGCTTTGGCGATGCGGTGCAAATTGCCTTGCCCTTTACGGCGCTGGCCTGCGCGGCCAGCCATGGGCGCGCGGGCGAGACGGCGCTTGGCTTTGCGGTGCAGGCTGCCGTGGTCAATGGCAGTAAGGCCGCATTAGGGGGTGCCAAAATCAACCAGCGCCCCGATGGCTCGGCTCGCGGCTTTCCGTCGGGCCACAGCGCCGCCGCGATGTATGGCGCGGCCAATTTGGCCAAGTTCTGCTATCAAACCCGCCCAGCGCTGCAACTTGCCAGCTATTCCTTGGCGCTGGCGGTGGGGCTATCGCGGATGGATGCCAACCGCCACACAGGGTTGCAAGTGGCGGCGGGCCTAATGGTGGGGTATTTTGCCAATGGGCTGCGCCTTGCCCCCAGCGATCAGGGCCTAAGCCTAAGTTATTCTTGGAACTTTTAGCGGCAGGCGGCGCGCCCCAACCTTGCGCCCAATCCCTGCTCATCACCCTTTGAGAAACAAAAAGGCGGGGTCACCCCCGCCTTTCCCGTCAAAATCCAAATGGAATTATTCGGAAGCCAAAGCCGACTTCATCGCTTCCATCAAGGTCACGGCTGGGTCTGCGGCGCAAACCTCGCCTACCTTGGTCAGATCGGCATTCAAACGCTCAACGTCCAGCACAGGATCGGCCGCTTCGCCGCCCGTGTAGCCATCAATGAAGGCAACGGTCAGGGTCAATTCTTCGGCAGACATGGCAACCGCGTCACCGCAGGTGATGGTCGAAATATCGATTTGCTGTGCCATAGCAGGTGCTGCAACGCCAAGGGTCAGGGCTGCGACGGCAATTTTCAGGGTCGTGTTCATGGGATCTCCAATGGCCAAATGATGGGCGCAAAAGCAACGCCTCTGCGCGGGCTTATCTGCAATCCTTGGCAGAAAAGTTCAAGGTAAAATCATCCTTAACTGGGGGGAAATTCGCGGCCTTTTAATACCTTACACGTAAAAGGCGAACGAGTTGCCGCGCGGGAAACGATCTTGATGCGCCGCGCTGCGGCTGGTAACGCTGGCACATGCTGTCCTATCAACATCACTTCCATGCGGGCAATCTTGCCGATGTGCAAAAACACGCGCTGCTGGCGTGGTGTCTTGAGTATCTGACCCAAAAAGACAAACCCCTGAGTTATATCGAAACCCATGCAGGGCGGGGGCTGTATGATTTGGGCAGCGAATATGCGCTGAAAACGGGCGAGGCGGCTTTGGGCATTGAACGGGTGGAAGGCTGGTTTGCCCCCGCCCACCCCTACCGCCAAAGGCTAAACGAGGTGCGCGCCAGCTATGGCCCCGCCGCCTACCCAGGATCGCCGCTGATCGCCGCCCTGTCCCTGCGCGATATCGACACCATCCATTTGGCCGAACTGCACCCCACCGAAGTGCAGGCCCTGCGCCACGCGATGAACCCTTGGTCGCCGCATATCTATGCCCGCGATGGGTTTGATGCGGCCCTTGCCCTTACGCCGCCCACGCCCCGCCGCGGGCTGATGCTGATTGATCCCAGCTACGAGGTGAAGGCCGATTATGACGCGATCCCAGACCGCATCCGCGCCATTGCCCGCAAATGGAATGTCGGCATCATTGCGCTGTGGTACCCGCTGCTGACATCGGGCGCGCATGGGCCCATGCTGGCCTCGCTGACGCGCGAGTTTCCAGATGCCCTGCGATCCGAAGCGCGCTTTCCCCCCGTGCGCGAAGGGCATAAGATGATCGGCACGGGTATGTTCATCATCAATCCCCCCTACGGGCTGGACGCCGAGGCCGCCCGCATCACATCTGCCTTCACCCGCCTTGCCAATACGCCCCCCTCGCCATAGGTCTGCCCCATGTTCGATAAGCTGCTCAAATCCCTGCTGGCCCCTGCCCCTGCCCAATTGGCCGATCATGATGCACGCATGGCCCTTGCCGCCCTGCTGGTGCGCGTGGCGCGCACCGACAATATGTATGCCGCCGAAGAGGTGGAACGCATCGAGGCGATCTTGATGCAGCGCTATGGCCTATCCCCGTTTCAGGCGATGGATCTACGCGCGCAAGGCGAGGCGCTAGAGGCGCAGGCTCCCGACACCATCCGCTTTACGCGCGCGCTGAAAGATGCCGTGCCGCTGGATGATCGCGCGGCCTTGGTACAGGCGCTGTGGTCGGTCGCGCTGGTGGACGGCTCGCGCGATGGCGGCGAAGATCAAATGCTGCGGCTGATTGCAAATTTGCTGGGGCTGACAGATGTCGATTCTGGCCTTGCCCGCCAGCGCGCGCAAGCCGCATTGTAAGGGACCGCGGCGTAAATGCCCCTGATCGCCGCCCTTGGCATGTATGACCGCCCCGAAACGATGGGCGCAAATAACAGGCTATGGGCGCTTATGCGGGATGCTTTACGCGATATGGGCCAAGACGCGCCGCAAGAACTGACGCGCGGCAATATGGCCCTTATGGCGGGCTGGCTCTCGCCCGAACTCTTGTTTTCGCAAACCTGTAGCCTGCCGTACCGCGCCAAACTGGCAGATAAAGTCGCGCTGATCGCCACACCCGATTACGGGCTGGAAGGCTGCCCTGCGGGGCATTACCGTTCGGTCTATGTCGCGCGCAAAAGCGATGGATTTACCCATTTAGATCAGGTCGCGGGCCTAGATTTCGCCTATAACGAAGCCCTTTCCCATTCAGGCTGGGCCGCGCCCTATGCCGATCATCTGGCGCGCGGCCTGTCCCTGCGCCCCACCCTGCGCACAGGCGCACATCACGCCTCGGCCTTGGCCGTGGCAAACGGGCGCGCCGATTATGCGGCGCTGGATGCGCTGACATGGGAATTGATCGAAGAACACGACACATTCGCCGATCACCTTTGCGTCATCGGCACAACGCCCCCCTCCCCCGCCTTGCCCTATATCACAGCAAAAGACCCTAACCCCGTGCGCATAGCACTGACGCAGGCTATCGCCGCGCTACCCCCTGCCGACCGCGCCACCCTGCACCTGCGCGGCATCACCCAAATCCCCGCCAAAGCCTATCTTTCGCTGCCGATCCCGCCCGCACCTGCAGGATCATAGGGGGGCTAGCCCCCCTCGCTTCGCTCACCCCCCAAGGTATTTGCAGAGTTAGGAAGGCGCATTAACGCAATCTTAACCCTGATCCGTGATGTTGCACCTACGGTACAGGCGGAGGCGCCGATGGCCGTGAGTTGGGAAGGCCCTTGGTGAAGCTGCGCGCAGATAACCAAGGGCTAGACCAGTTTAATCCCAACTTCGGCTTCCTAACTCCTCAAATACCTTGGGGGGAAGCGAAGCGGGGGGCAAAGCCCCCCTACCGCCATCAGCCACACAAAATCCCCTGCAAATTTCGCTTGCTTTGCCCCCCTGCGCTCGGCTATCCTGAATTTGATCAAATTATGCGGCCCATACCGGCGCTGCAAGGATCGGAAAAATAGGATAGGATCAAGGGCATGATCCGCATCCGCCAGATCTGACACTTGGGCCTGCCCCTTTTGGTCAGTGCGGGCGGGACGTGCCCCGCCTTTGTGATATGATGAAAGACTGGCTGAGAAAGCATCCCGATGTGCGCACCATTCGTGTGGCGGCAGCGGATTTGAACGGGCAAGCGCGCGGCAAACGGGTGCCTGCCCGCTATGCTGACAATGTCGTGAAAAACGGAACCCGCTTTCCGTTTTCCGTTCTAAACTTGGACATTTGGGGCGAAGACATCGATGACAGCCCTTTGGTGTTTGAACAGGGCGACCAAGACGGCGTTCTAAAACCCACCGAGCGCGGCTTTATGCCCATGCCGTGGCTAGAGGCCCCCACCGCCCTGCTGCCGATCTGGATGTTTCGCGAAAATGGCACCCCGTATGAGGGCGACCCCCGCCATGCCCTGCGCGCCGTGGTCGAACGGTTCAAGGCGCGGGGCCTCACCCCCGTTTGCGCGATGGAGCTGGAATTTTTCCTGATCGATGATTCGGGCAAAACCATGCAGGTGCCCGCCAGCCCGCGCAGCGGCAAGCGGCGCAAGGCGGCTGAAACCCTATCGATCCGCGCTTTGGATGCGTTCGACACGTTCTTCACCGATCTTTATGACGCTTGCGAGGCGATGGATATTCCTGCCGATACCACCACTTCAGAAACGGGGCTGGGCCAGTTTGAAGTGAACCTGATGCACTGCGACGACCCTTTGCGCGCCGCAGATGATGCGTG
The DNA here is from genome assembly GCA_027482795.1 of Rhodobacter sp. Classification (GTDB taxonomy): domain Bacteria; phylum Pseudomonadota; class Alphaproteobacteria; order Rhodobacterales; family Rhodobacteraceae; genus Cypionkella. Next base: position 2,412 of record JAIXVS010000002.1, on the reverse strand, counting down.
GCTGTTCAAAATGCTGGTGAAGGGTCTGGCCCGCCGCCACGGCTTTGCCGCCAGCTTTATGGCCAAACCTTACCCCGAATATTCAGGCTCTGGTCTGCACACGCATTTTTCCGTCATCGACGAATCTGGGGACAATGTGTTCGACAGTGGCGGGCCCAAAGGCACGGCGATGCTGCGCCATGCGGTGGCTGGCTGCCTGAACGCCATGCACGATAGCGCGCTGATTTTCGCGCCGCATCAAAACAGCTATGAACGCCTTGTGCCAGGCAAACATGCGCCCACGGCCATTGCGTGGGGGTACGAAAACCGCACCGCCGCCATTCGCATTCCCGCAGGCAGCCCTTCGGCGCGGCGCATTGAACACCGCGTGGCTGGCGGCGATGTGAACCCCTACCTGATGCTGGCCGTGATCCTTGGCGCAGCGCTGGATGGCATTGAAAACCAGATGGAGGCACCTTCCCCCATTGTTGGCAACGCCTATGCCGTGGATGGGCTGGAAGAAATTCCAACCAGCTGGGAGGCGGCAATTGACGCGCTGGAACAGTCCACCATCGTGCCGCGCTTTTTGCACCCAGAACTCATCAAAAACCTTGTCTCGACAAAGCGGCAAGAGCATCATTACATTGGCGAGTTGACCGAACAAGAACGGGTCGAGTTGTATTTGGACACGGTGTAAAGGCACGGCGATGAAGATCGGCATTTTACAAACGGGCGAGGCACCCGATGCGCTGCGCGATTTGGGCGATTACCCCGATTTGTTCGTGCGCCTTTTGCAGGGGCATGGCTTTGACTTTGCGATTTATCCTGTGCTGCACGGGCAGTTTCCCGCCAGCGTGCATGACTGCGATGGCTGGCTGATCACAGGTTCGCGCCATGGTGCCTATGAAGATCACCCATGGATCCCGCCGCTTGAGGATTTTATCCGAGCGTCTTACAGCGCAGGCGTGCCGATGGTGGGGGTGTGCTTTGGCCACCAAATCATCGCGCAGGCGATGGGCGGGCGGGTTGAGAAATACGCAAAGGGCTGGTCGGCAGGGGCCACGACCTATGATTTCGGCGGCGAAAGCGTGAAATTGAACGCATGGCACCAAGACCAAGTTGTGCAAAAACCAGACAGCGCCACGCGCATTGCATCGAATGACTTTTGCGAGAATGCGGCGTTGCTCTATGACGACCGCATGTTCACTGTCCAAGCCCACCCCGAATTTGACGCAAGGTTCATGGAAGGGCTGATTGAAAAGCGCGGGAAAGGTCTGGTTCCCGAAGCGGTGCTATCCGCCGCCGCGCAGCGGTTGGCGGAACCCCTTGATCGCGGCCCTATGGCGGCGCGCATTGCCGATTTCTTCAAATCCAAAGCACGCCCAAAAACCGCCGCCTAAAGACACCCTTAGCCCAAACACGGGCTGGGGGCTAACCCCCAAAACGGTGTGAACATGTCTAAATGGACTGACCAATTGCCCAAAGCTGCCCGCGAATTCATCGCTGGCCGCCGCGTGGACGAGGTAGAATGCGTGATTGGCGATATCGCAGGCGTGGCGCGCGGCAAGGCGATGCCAGCGGCGAAATTTGCCACCCAAGGCAACTATTTCCTGCCCAATTCTATCTTTTTGCAAACGATTACAGGCGAATGGGCCGACAACCCGTTCGATGCCTTTACCGAACCCGATATGATTCTAGAGCCTGACTTTACCACCGCCACCGCCGCGCCGTGGACAGCGGATGTCACGCTGCAAGTCATTCATGATGCCAAAGATCAGCAGGGCAATCTGGTGCCCTTTGCCCCGCGCAACCTTTTGCGCCGCATCATGGGCCTGTATGCCGCGCAAGGCTGGACACCCGTTGTTGCCCCCGAGATGGAGTTTTTCCTAACCGCGCGCAATATCGACCCCAACCAGCCTGTCATTCCGCCCATGGGGCGCAGCGGGCGGCGCGCGGCGGGCAAACAGGCCTATTCCCTTTCGGCAATCGACGAATACGGCAAGGTGATCGACGATATCTATGATTTCGCCGAGGCGCAGGGGCTAGAGATTGACGGCATTTTGCAAGAAGGCGGCGCGGGGCAGATCGAGTTAAACCTCGCCCACGGCGACCCCATTCGCCTTGCCGATGATGTGTTTTTCTTCAAACGCCTGATCCGCGAGGCCGCGCTGCGGCACGATTGTTTTGCCACTTTTATGGCCAAACCCATCGCGGGTGAACCTGGATCTGCGATGCATATCCACACATCGGTGGTAGACAGCAGCACGGGTAAGAACATCTTTTCTGTCAAAGGTGGGGCCGAAACCGAGGCGTTTTTGCATTTCATCGCGGGCCTGCAAAACCACCTGACGGGGGCAATTGCCCTGCTTGCGCCCTATGTGAACAGCTATCGGCGATATGTGCCCGATTTTGCCGCGCCCATTAATCTGGAAT
>JAIXVS010000275.1 GCA_027482795.1 Rhodobacter sp. | reverse complement strand
GGTGCATCGGCCAGCACCAGTTCGGCAGGATCAAAGGCCGCAGGCAAGATCACCAAATCATACTCGGCGCAGGCCGCCGCAAAATCGCCCGCCACACCCTTGCCAGACAGCAGCACGGCGGCATAGGGGCCAATGGCAAAACTGCGCGCGGTTTTTGGCCCTGCAAAACCTGCCCGCGCCGCGCCATCGGCTTGCACTGCCAAATCGCCATCATCTTCCAGCCATGTTTTTGCGGCAAAGCCTGCGCCTTTTTCATGGCTAAGCGCGCGGCCCTGCGGCCCCATCAGCCCCGCCAGCCGTCCATCGGCGCTGATCAGCACATCTGGGCGCGGCGCAAAAACCCAAAGCCCTAGCGCCAGCGCCAGCACAGGCAAGCCCAGCATCCGCCGCCGCCCTTGCCAGACCAGCAGCCATATTCCCCCCAATGTGACCAGCGGCAACACCGCAGGGGGCGGGGCAACAATGGCTGTCACCGCCCCTTCCAGCCCCGCCACCCAATGCGCCACGGCCAAAATCCACGCGCCCGCCAACTCCATCACCCACAGCGCGGGGGCCGCTGCGCCAAAGGGGGCCAGCAGCGCCGCCATCACCCCCGCCGCCATCAGCACCGACATCACAGGCACGGTCAACAGGTTGGCCAGCAACCCATAATCGGTGAATCTATTGAAATGCGCCGCCGCATAGGGCGCCGTCGCCGCCCCCGCCAAAACGGATGTCAGCACCAGCGCGAACAGCGGCATCACCCATCGCGGCACCCGCCCGCGCATAATCTCGCGGTCAAGCGCGCCGTAGGCCCCCACCAGCACGACTGTTGCCGAAAATGACAGTTGAAACCCCGGATCCAGCAGCGATTCGGGCGTGATCAGCAGCAAAACAATGCCCGCAATGGCAACCGAACGCATCGAAATCGCCCGCCTGTCCAGCAGCACCGCCCCCAGCATCACCGCAATCATCACCATGGCCCGCGTGGTCGAAACATTCGCCCCAGACAAGGCCCAGTAAAACAGCGCGACCGCCAAAGACACCACAGCGGCAATTTTCTTGGCATTCACCCGCAGCGCCACCACGGGGGCCAGCGCCACGCCATAGCGGATAAGCATAAACACAAAGCCCGAAATAAAGGCCAGATTCATGCCCGAAATCGCCAGCAAATGCGCAAGGTTACTGTCGCGCAGCGCCTGCACCGTATCTTGCGTGATCGCCGCGCGATCCCCTGTCATCGCGCCCGTGGCAAAGGCCCCTGCTTGGCTGGGCATATGCGCCAGCATCGACGCGGTCAGATAGGCGCGCAGGCGCGGGATAAGCTGGGCCTTTCCGTCCGCTTCGGCCCACAGCAAAACAGGGCTGCGCGTATATCCCACCGCGCCCAGCCCATCGAAAAAGGCCATACGGCGAAAGTCAAAGGCATCTGGCGCGCTGGCCCCTTCGGGGGCGGAAAGATGCGCGGTCAGAATCACCATCTGGCCAATTTGCGGGGCCACCTCGGCCGCTTGCAGCGAAATGCGCACCGATTTTGGCGTTCTTTGCGGCGCAACATCGCCCAAAACCACCTTGTCCAGCGTGATGCGCAGCGCGTCTGACCCGCTGCGATCCACCTCAATCACACGGCCCTGCACGGGGCCGTAATAGCGAAAGTCCAGCATGGGCGCTGCAACAGTATGCGCGCGCAGGCCCGCCGCGCCAAAGCCCGCACAGGCGCACAGAATGGCCACAAAAATGGGGCGGCCAAGGTCTGGCCCGCGCAACATCAGCCCCAGCATGGCCAAGGCAAGCCCGCCCGCAATGGCATAATCGCCCCCGCGCGGCTCATACCCCAGCGCAAACCACAGACCCACACCGCAGCCGATGAAAACGGGAACCCACGCGAACAATTGGCCGCGCGCCGCCAGCAGCCAATGCAGCGGCCACAAAAGCACGAATCGGCCCCAATCAAGGGCCCATTCAATGCCCCCTTCAAGGCCCCTTTGCACCGCCTGCGCGCCCACCTTGCCGCCACCCCAACATTTGCCTATTGCTAGGCCAAGCCTATCCGCAGATTGGTTTATGAAAGGTTAATTATGAACGACGCCAACCCCGAAAATGCTGGCCAAATCGTCACCCGCTTTGCCCCGTCCCCCACGGGATATTTGCACATCGGCGGGGGGCGCACGGCGCTGTTCAATTGGCTTTTCGCGCGCGGGCGGGGCGGTAAATTCTTGCTGCGGATCGAGGATACCGACCGCGAGCGGTCAACCCCAGAAGCCACCGCTGCCATTTTGCGCGGCCTTGCGTGGCTGGGGCTGGATTGGGATGGCGAACCTGTCAGCCAATTCGCCCAAAAAGACCGTCATGCCGAAGTCGCCCATGAAATGCTCCGCAGAGGCACCGCCTATAAGTGTTTTTCAACCCCCGAAGACATCGCGGCCTTCCGCGCGCAGGCCGAGGCAGACGGCGCATCTTACGCCGTATTCCAAAGCCCGTGGCGCGATGCTGCGCCAGACAGCCACCCCAATGCCCCCTATGCCATTCGCATGAAGGCCCCGCGCACAGGCCAAACCGAAATCCATGACAAGGTTCAAGGAATCGTAACAATTAACAACGATACTTTGGATGACATGATTGTTCTGCGGTCTGACGGCACGCCAACCTATATGCTGGCCGTTGTGGTGGACGATCACGATATGGGTGTGACGCACGTAATTCGGGGGGATGACCATTTGAACAACGCCGCCCGCCAGCAAATGGTCTACACCGCAATGGGCTGGGATGTGCCAATTTGGGCGCATATCCCGCTGATCCACGGGCCAGATGGCAAGAAACTGTCCAAACGCCATGGGGCCACGGGGGTCGAGGAATATCAGGCCATGGGTTATCCCGCCGCAGGGATGCGCAATTACCTCACCCGCCTTGGCTGGGCATCGGGGGACGCTGAAATTTTCACCACCGATCAGGCGATGAAAATGTTCGATCTGGCGGGAATCGGTCGCGCCCCCGCGCGGTTGGATTTTAAAAAGCTGGAGAATACCTGCGGGCATCATATGGCGATGATGGACGATGGCGATTTGATGGCGGAACTGACCGCCTATCTGGTTGCTGCTGGCAAACCCGCGCTCACCGACGCGCAATCTAGCCTGCTGCACAAGGCCCTCTATTGCGTGAAAGACCGCGCCAAAACCTTCCCCGATCTGCTGGACAAGGCCGAATTTGCCCTTGCCGCGCGCCCGATTGTGCCCGACGAAGCCTCGGCCAAATCGTTGGATTCGGTATCCCGTGGTATACTGAAATCATTGACGCTGCACCTGCAAAATGCTAGCTGGACAAAAGAGGCTTTAGACCCGATCCTCAATGATGCAGCCGCAGCAAATGGCATCGGTTTTGGCAAACTTGCAGCGCCACTGCGCGCCGCACTCGCAGGGCGCAGCGCCACGCCCAGCGTGTTTGATATGATGCTGGTGCTGGGCCGAAATGAGACGCTCGCGCGTCTGGCCGACTGCGCCGAATAAGGGATATGCCGCCCCTGACTTGGGACGGATCAAAACTGGGGAACCAAACATGACCGAACCAAACCGTACCGCTACGCTGACCCTTGACGGGACATCCTATGATCTGCCCGTGATGTCGCCCGTTCTGGGCCCAGATGTGATTGACATTCGCAAGCTGTATGACGCGGCAGATGTCTTTACCTTTGACCCTGGCTTTACCTCGACCGCGTCTTGCGAAAGCACGATCACCTTTATCGATGGCGATAAGGGCGAACTTTTGCATCGCGGTTATCCGATTGACCAACTGGCCAACCAGTCCACCCATTTGGAGCTGTGCTTTTTGCTGCTGTACGGCGAATTGCCCACCGCCGCCCAATTGGCCGATTTCCGCAACCGCGTGACCCATCACACGATGGTACATGAACAGATGCACAATTTCTTCCGTGGCTTCCGCCGCGATGCGCATCCGATGGCCACGATGGTGGGCGTTGTGGGGGCCATGTCGGCCTTTTATCACGACAGTTTGGACATCACCGATGATTGGCAGCGCGAGGTGGCCTCGATCCGCATGATCGCCAAATTGCCCACCATCGCGGCAATGGCCTATAAATATTCGGTTGGCCAACCCTTTGTATATCCAAAGAATTCCCTGTCTTACGCAGGCAATTTCCTGCATATGTGCTTTGCCGTCCCTGCCGAAGACTACGTGGTCAACCCCGTCATCGAAAAGGCGATGGACCGCATCATGATGCTGCACGCTGATCACGAGCAGAACGCATCGACCAGCACCGTGCGCCTTGCAGGATCGTCAGGCGCAAACCCTTTTGCCTGCATTGCCGCTGGCATTGCTTGCCTGTGGGGCCCAGCCCATGGCGGCGCAAACCAAGCCTGCCTCGAAATGCTGCGCGAAATTGGCACGGTTGACCGCATCCCCGAATACATCGCCCGCGCCAAAGACAAAACCTCGGGCTTCCGCCTGATGGGCTTTGGCCACCGCGTGTATAAAAACTTTGACCCGCGCGCGACGGTGATGAAAGAATCGGCAGACGAGGTGCTGGAACTTTTGGGCATTCACAACAACCCGCTGTTGCAAGTGGCCAAGGAACTAGAGCGCATCGCGCTGACGGACGAATATTTCATTTCCAAAAAGCTGTATCCGAATGTCGATTTCTATTCGGGCATCATTTTGGAAGCGATGGGTTTCCCCACATCCATGTTCACCCCCATCTTCGCCATTTCCCGCACAGTGGGCTGGATTTCCCAGTGGAAAGAAATGATCGGCGAGAAAAACCAAAAAATCGGCCGCCCGCGCCAGCTGTATGTCGGCGCGCCAAAGCGCGATTATGTCCCCGTGGATAAACGCTAATCGCTGCAACGCAGCACAATCCCAAAGGCGGCGCACCCCCGCGCCGCCTTTTTGCTTTGCATCCGCCGCCCTGCCGCCTATAAAGCGGCCAAATTCAATGGGGGCCCCATGCGCAGCGCCGAGATCACCCGCAAAACCAACGAAACCGCCATCACCGTGTCCATCAATCTGGATGGCACAGGCACATGCGCCTCCAATACGGGCATCGGGTTTTTCGACCATATGATCGACCAGCTGGCGCGCCATGCGCTGATCGACATCACCCTAACTGCCAAAGGCGATCTGCACATCGACGATCATCACACAGTGGAAGATTGCGGCATCGCACTGGGCCAAGCCCTGACGAAAGCCTTGGGCGATAAACTGGGCATCCGCCGCTATGGCCATTTCAATTTGGCCATGGATGACGCGCAGGTGGCCTGCGCGCTTGATCTGTCCGCGCGCCCGTTTTTGGTCTGGAACCTTGCCTTTCCCACGGCAAAAATCGGCACCTTTGATACCGAACTTGTGCGCGAGTTTTTTCAGGCCCTGTCCACGCATGGCGGCATTACCCTTCATGTCGATAAAATCCACGGGATCAACAGC
>JAIXVS010000141.1 GCA_027482795.1 Rhodobacter sp. | reverse complement strand
GGTGCCTGTGACGCGCTGCGCGCCTTGCCCCACGGCGCGCCGGCGCAGAAATTCGTCAAAATCCTCGCGGTCAACCATACCGACAAAACCGCCTTCAATGGCGATATCCACGTGCCGCCCGCTGGGCGAGACCATGCGCGCCGTGTTGATGCGCGCGACAATCTGGCTAGAGGGGATGCTGAAATCGGCAATCAAACGCGGGGGGATCGCCCCGCCGCAGGGTTTGATGCGCCCATCGCGGTCTAGCATGGCCACCTTTTTGCCTGCGCGGGCCAAATCCATTGCCGCCGTTGCCCCCGATGGGCCGCCGCCCACCACCACCACATCATACATCGCCTATTCCCCCGCCATCAGTTGGCCCGCGCCAAATTTTTCCGTTTTTTCGCGCGTGTTCGATACGATGCGCGCAGCCATGACAGTGGCCAAAAGAAACAGTCCCGCTTCGAGCAAAAACACCGCGCCAAAGGCCGATGGTGTGGGCATGAACGCGCGTGCGGCATCTGCCGCCGCTGCGCCAAACAGCCCGCCCGCCCCTGCCGCCATGGCTTGGGATGCGCCCCACAAGCCCATGCGCGTGCCTTCGCGTTCAGACCGACCTTCGCCAGCCAAAGCCATCATCGCGCCAATCGCGGATACCGCAAAAATGCCGTTAAACAGGCCCAATCCGACCACGGCAGGCGTCAAAGCCGCCGCCCCCCATGGCGCATGTGCCGCCAGCGCCAGCACCACCAACGCGCCTGCCGACCCTGTACATCCCGCCATGATCCATGCGCGCAAACTGCCAAGGCGCAGACCCGTGGCAGCAATGCCCACCAGCAGCATTCCCACAAACACCCCGCCATTCTGCGCGCCCGAAAGCTGCGTTGTTTGGCCAGGCGTCAGGCCAAAAACAAGGCCTGCATAGGGCTCTAAGATCAGTTCTTGCATGAAATAGGCGACCATCGAGACAAAAACGAAGATGGTAAAGGCGCGGGCGCGCGGCTCGCTCCAGATTTCGCGCATCCCTTGCAGGTAAGGCATTGGCGCGGTTTCGGGGCGCACTGCGCCGCCAACACGTGCCTCGATCCCCCAGATCGCAGCAATGGTCAACGCCACGGACAGAACGGCGACGCCTGCAACGGTTTCCAAAAGGATCGCGGGGGCGTACGGCTCGATCATCTTGCCCACCAGCGTGGCGGTTAGGGCGATGCCGAAAATCATCATCAGCCAAGTGATCGTGGCCGCTGCCGCGCGGCGATGCGGGGCGGTGGATGTGGCCAGCAGTGCCAGCAGCGAGGTGCCCGATGCGCCAACGCCAACCCCGATCAGCGCATAGGCAAGGATGGAAATGGCAAGGCCAGCGGCAAAGCTGCCATCCATCACCACCATGCCCAGTGCCGCCAAAAACGAACCCAGCCCAAGCACCGACATGCCCGCCACGATAAACCGTGTGCGATTGCCGCCCGTATCGGATTTATAGCCCCAATTTGGACGGGTGATTTGGATGGCGTAATGCAGCCCCACGAGCAGACCCGGCAGCACCGCAGGCAGGGCCAGTTCGATCACCATCAGGCGGTTAAGGGTAGAGGTTGTAATCACCACCAACCCGCCAAGGCACAGTTGCACCAGCCCAAGTCGGGTAATGGACAGCCAAGACAACCCCTTACTTGGCATCACATGCCACCCAGACTGCGCAGGCCAAAGGCTGCAATCATCATGCCTGTGACATACATCGACACGCCCACCGCGTTATACCATGGCGCGCGGCCCTTGGGATCGCGCAGCAATACGCGCATGGCAAAGATTTGCCCGATGGTCAGCACGGTAATGGCGATGGAATATAGGCCCAAATCCCACATCAGCAGCAGCGCCGAGACGGCCATTTGCGCCAGCGCCATCACGGCTGCGGCCAGTTTCGCCGCGCGGGCAGGCCCCAAAACCACAGGCAAAGACCGCACGCCGTGCAAACGATCGCCTTCCAGCGCCTTGAAATCATTCAGCGTCATAATGCCAAAGGCCCCCAGCGCATATAGCGTGGCAATGGCAAAAACGGGCAGGCTGGGCGCGCCTTGAGCCAGCACAACCGCGCCCGTGATCCATGGCAGGCCTTCATAGCTGACGCCCACCAGCAGCGGCCCCCACCAGCCCGATTTTTTCAGGCGGATAGGTTCCACCGAATAGGCCCATGCTGCGGCAACGCCCAGCACAGTTGCGCCAAAGCCCCATGGCCCCAGCATTGCGCCCACCATCAGTGACAGGGCCGACATGCCCAGCGCGATGTATAATCCCCAGCGCCCTGGAATACGGCCCGACGGGATGGGCCGATTTGGTTCGTTCACCGCATCGACAAATCGGTCGCACCAATCATTCGCCGCCTGAGACATGCCGCAAACCAGCGGCCCCGCAAGCAAAACGCCCAGCAAGACCATCGGCCAAGCCCCACCTATCGGCACACCCACCGAGATTATGCCGCACAGATAGGCCCACATCGGGGGAAACCACGTGATCGGCTTGATCAAGGTTAGGGCTGCGGCCCAATCTGGCCCGCTTTGCTGACGCAGGCTGGAATTCTCGTTCGAAGTCATCGACATCTGCATATCCAATCTATGTCGCCGCATGATACTGTAAACTAAACATGACACAGCCAGTCTGGCAAGCATGAATCGTCATCGGCAGGTTTACACTGTGCGAATCTTTCTCGCATAGCCTACGCAAATGAAAACGCCGCGCTGTGTGCGCGGCGTAAACTTATCTTGACGGGGGCAAATGCGGCTATTCTTCGTCTTTGTTGACCATGCCAAATTTGCGCAGTTTGACATAGAGCGATTGGCGCGACAGGCCCAGCATTTCTGCCGCAGCCGCGCGGTTGTTGCGCGTTAGATCAACAGCTGTCTGGATGCACATCTTTTCCACCACATCCGCCGTTTCGGCCACGATATCCTTAAGCGAAGAGGAGCCAACCAGTTCCATAACCGAGCGCATACCATCTTCGCCCCCCGTGAACCCAGGCCGGCGCAGCATTTCGACGCGGGATGCATCGCGCAGCACAATGCCAAAGGCAGGGTCAGGACGGTCGTTCAGATAGGTGGCAGATACTTCCACCGCGATCTGGCCATTAAATTCGTTCAATAGGCGGGTTGCATACATGCGCAATTGGCGTGCCCGCTTGGCATTGTCCAACAGCACCCGCATATCGACGGAACCGCGCGCCAGAAAATCGGCAAAACTGCGGCCGCGCACTTGGGCAATATTGCCGCTATCTGTCAGCTTTAGAAAGCTTTCGTTGGCGGCGGTGATGATGCCGTCGCCATCCAAAAACACAATGCCATCCACGCCTTCGTTGAACAGGCGTTCTAGATTCATTGCGTTTTCGCGGGGGGCCGATGATTCCCCTTCTGGGGATTCTAGGCGGCACAGCATCAACCGTTCGCCCGCAGCGCGGAACAGTTTGGGGATCACGCGCAAACTGCGCTGGCTGCGCCGTGCGACCAATTCAACAGGTTTGACGGCATCGGCGCTGGCGATGTTGGACAAGGTTTCCAAAAACTCGCCCCGACGGCGGCCTTCAAATTCTTGGGCAATGGCTGCGCCTATGAAATCTTGGCGCGATCCGCCCAGCATCACGGCTGCCGAGGCATTCAAATCAGAAATGCGCCCATTTGACATGGCGACCAGCACCACCGCATCGCGGGTGGCCTCCATCAGCACGCGATAGCGCGTGTCCATCTCGCGCTGGGTTTCATAATCGCGTTCCAGCGCGACTTGGGCCATGACCAGCTGTTGCTGCATTTCGGCCAATGGGCGCAAATCGCGGCCCAGCAGCAGGATGTTGTCCGATTCGCCAAAGCGGTGCATCGAATAGCGCACGGGGAACTCCCATGCTTTGCCATCGGAATGGTTCAATTCCAGAATAAAGCTGCGGTGGCTTTGCCCTGGCGCGGGCGGCCAAGCTGCCAAACGGCGCTTGATTTTCTCAAGGTTTTCTGGCGTGACCAAATCGTTGATATTCTGGCCCGCCCAATGCGACAATCCGCCAAACAGCGAATGGCCAGGGTTGACCAAAACAGAAATAACTTCGCCCGAAGGCGTTATCAGAAGCGAAATATCGCTGGTTGCAGCCACGATTTCGGCAAGCTGATCTTGCCCAATGCCAGAAATGCTTGGCAGTGCGTGACCCTGATGCGATCCTGTGTCCAAACTTTTTCTGCCAAGGTTGCCGCCGCCCAAATCACAGGCGCGCAGGAGGTTAAGCGCGTTTTAGATTTTCGTGATCTGCAAGTTTCAGCCCAATCGCTTCCATTGCTGTCCCAACGTCGGCGCAAGTATAGTCTGCACC
>JAIXVS010000269.1 GCA_027482795.1 Rhodobacter sp. | reverse complement strand
GGCGATAACAGGCACGAATGTGACACTAAACACCGCATTAGAGACGCGCGCGCGGCTGTCACTATCGGTTAGCCCTGGCTTGATGGCAAAATAAACCGCCACCGCAATCAGCACGACGGGCATGATCACGCGCAAAACTTCGGCAGGCAAAAGATGCGCAACCAGCGCCCCGCCCGCCGCAGCAATGGCCGAAATCACCGGCATCCCCGCCTGATCGCGCAGGTTGATATGCCCTGCGCGCGCGTAAGTAGCCATCGCCGTGCCAGACCCGAAACTGCCCTGCAACTTATTCGTTGCCAGCGTTTCTACAGGGTTTGCGCCAGCCAGCAGCAAGGCTGGCACCGTAATCAACCCGCCGCCGCCTGCGATGGAATCGACAAAGCCCGCGACAAAGGCGGCAAGGATCAGCAGCAGCGCGATGTGGGGGGCAACTTCAAACCACATGATACTTCCTATGAACGCGCCCCACGATGCGCCCCGTCTCTAACGCAAAATCGGGGTCAACAGCAAAATCGACAAAACCAAGACGCGCATAATATTGCAGGCCCGAAACGTTATCTGCGCGGATTAGGGCGATGACGCTGGGCACCCTAGCCTGCCGTAGCATCTCGCAGGTTTGCGCGAACAGGGCTGTTCCAATCCCTTTGGCTTGAATGCCCACGCGCACAAAGGTGCCAATATACGCTTCACTTTGCCACTGTTCGACTGACTGCCACCCGTTAATCCGCCCGTCTTGCACCGCGACAATCGAAGAAAGGACATCGGTTCCAATTATATTGTGCAGCGCGATTTCCTGTGGCGTCATGGGGTGCTGATAGGCCGTGGTTCCGCCAATGGCGATGATTTGGTTTAGCAGGTCTGCCATTTCTGTGGCATCCTGCGGCGTGGCGCGGCGGATGATCATGCTGCAAACTCGGCGGCGGGGATGCCTTGCAGATACAAAAGCGCGGTCAAATCACCGTGGTTGATGCGCAGGCTGCACTGCGCCTGCACCGATGGTTTGGCGTGCAGGGCAACCCCTGCGCCTGCCAGCCCCAGCATCCCCAAATCATTCGCGCCATCGCCAACGGCAATTGCTTCGGCTGGGGTAAACCCCAAACGGGCGGAAATTTCATTCAGCGCCTGCACCTTCGCCTCGCGCCCCAAGATCGGGTCGGCAACATGTCCAGTAAGCGCGCCATTCTCCACCAGCAACGTATTGGCGCGGTTCTCGTCAAAGCCAAGCTTTGCCGCAATCGCCCCCGTAAAGGCAGTAAAGCCCCCCGATACCAGCGCGCAATAGGCCCCGCGCGCCCGCATGGTGGCCAGCAGCACGGGCCCGCCCTCCATCATCGTGATGCGGGTGTCGATCACACGCTGAATCACGGATTCAGGCAACCCGCGCAGCAGGGCGACACGCTCGCGCAGCGCCGCCTCGAAATCCAATTCCCCATTCATCGCGCGGGCAGTAATAGCGGCCACGCGCGGGCCAAAGCCTGCCTCATCTGCCAGCTCATCTATACATTCTTGGTGAATCATCGTGCTGTCCATATCGGCGATCAGCAGGCGTTTTTGCCGACCTGCGGCGCGCTGAATACACAGATCAATGCCCAAGTTTTGCAAACTGTCCCAAACATCCCATTGATTCTGCGGCAGGTTTTCAAGACCAAACTCTGCCGCCACCCCCACATTCAGCCAAACTGCATCCCCCCCGCCCCAAGCATTGCGCACCGCCTCGACCGTGGTGCGGTCAAGGTTCGCGCGGGAAGGGTTTGCGATAAGGCTGGCGATGTACATGCGGGCTCCAAAGTTTCCGATAGGCGACAGGCGCGGTAAAACTTGCCCCATCTGCGGCGCTTTAGCGCGATTTTGCGACTTGTGCCAGACGCAAAGCCCCCGTATCTGCGGCGGTGGGACACCCCTCCCCAACGGGGGGCATTTATCTGGAAGGATACCATGTCTGATCTGAACACCCCGGCAGTGCGGCCGGCAAATCCGCGCTTTTCTTCTGGCCCCTGTGCCAAAATCCCCAATTTTTCGCTGGATATGTTGGCTGATGCGCCGCTTGGCCGCAGCCATCGCGCCGCCGTTGGTAAATCAAAACTGGCCGAGGCGATTGATCTGACCCGCGCCGTGTTGGGCGTGCCGGATGAGTATCGCATTGGCATTGTGCCCGCATCGGATACGGGCGCGTTCGAAATGGCGATGTGGTCGCTTCTGGGCGCGCGCGGTGTCGAAATGCTGGCGTGGGAAAGCTTTGGCGAGGGTTGGGTGACCGATGTTGTCAAACAGCTAAAGCTGGACGCAGTGGTGAAAATCGCCCCCTACGGGCAGATTGTAGATTTCAAAACCGTCGATTTCGACCGCGATGTTGCCTTTACATGGAACGGCACCACCAGCGGCTGCCGCCTGCCAAATGGCAATGACATCCCCGCAAACCGCGCTGGCCTGACCCTGTGCGATGCTACATCCGCCGCTTTTGCCATGGATTTGCCGTGGGACAAGCTGGATGTGACCACCTTTTCTTGGCAAAAGGTTTTGGGCGGCGAGGGCGCGCATGGGGTGATTATTTTTTTTTTT
>JAIXVS010000245.1 GCA_027482795.1 Rhodobacter sp. | reverse complement strand
GCTGCCATGGCACTGGAACGGATAGCGGTCAGACCGGACGCTTACAGAACAATCGCAACTGGCACGGAATCAAGGCGCAAAGCGCCGCCGTGCCGCGCCCTCCCTCCCCCCGGGAGGGCGCGATGCAACGGTTGCCAGCAGAAATTCTGTGGAAGAACTGGAACCATAAAGCGCCTAGAACGGGCCTTAGCGCGCCATCCCGAGGGAGTGCGCCGCCCTAGGATGGGAATGTGGGGCGGTTTTGTGGGTTTTGCGTAGGGTGCGTGATTTCACGCACCATTGCGGGTGTGGCGGAGGCAGATGGTGCGTGCAAGCAGGCACCCTACGGGTTGCTGATTGCCTCGGTATCTCTCGTAGAAACATGGTCGCTTATTTTCTGAACGCGCCCAATAGCCAAGGCCTCCCGAAGCACTTGAGAAGACACAACTTTTGCCATGAACTCTGGAGAGACCCCGCTTTTCAAGAGGAACCAAGCTGGCGGGTTGGGAAGGGTCGGTTTATTCTTTTTCCAATTAAAAACTATAAACCCACCAGCAACCAGAAACAAAAGAACGCCGATTGGTAGCGCTGTAAGCGCGCATATAATTGCCCCCAAAACGCAAATGATTCCGCCTGAACGGTATTCGAGTACCATTCGGTGACGAAAATACACGGCGCGGCCAATCAAATATCCAGCGGCATATACTTGCCCCAAATCTGGCTCTAGCAACAGGTCGGACATCGGCATTGTCGAAAATCGGACACCATCATAGGTGCCTTGACTAAGCGCTTCTTTCTGACGTTGCGTAAAGGCCATCCCACCCCTACCTCGAAAACCGCTTATACTTCACCCGCTTAGGCTCCAGCGCATCAGGCCCCAATCGGCGGATTTTATCCTGCTCATAGGCCTCAAAGTTACCCTCAAACCATTCCACATGCGCGTCGCCCTCGAACGCCAGCATATGCGTGCACAAACGGTCCAAGAAAAACCGATCGTGCGAGATGATGATGGCGCAGCCTGCGAAATCTTCAATCGCGGCTTCCAGCGCTTGCAGGGTTTCCACGTCCAGATCGTTGGTCGGTTCATCCAGCAGCAGCACGTTGCCGCCAGAGCGCAGCAGTTTGGCCATGTGGACGCGGTTACGCTCCCCCCCAGACAGCAGCCCCACCTTTTTCTGCTGATCCGTGCCCTTAAAGTTAAACGCCCCCGTATAGACGCGGCTGTTCATTTCCATATCGCCAAGATGGATAACTTCCGACCCGCCCGAGATTTCTTCCCAAACATTCTTGTTCGGGTCCAGCGCATCGCGCGACTGGTCAACGTAAGACAGTTGCACCGTGTTGCCCAAGGTGATGGTGCCCGAATCGGGCTGCTCGCCCCCTGTCAGCATACGAAACAGCGTCGATTTACCCGCGCCGTTGGGGCCAATCACACCCACAATCGCGCCTGGCGGCACGGTGAAGGACAGGTTTTCAATCAGCAAACGGTCGCCCATCGATTTGGACAGGCCTTCCACCTCGATCACCTTATTGCCCAAACGCTCGCCATTCGGGATGATGATTTGCGCATTGGATGCGCGTTCGGTCACGGTCTGGCCCGCCATTTCGGTATAGCGGTTCAGACGCGCCTTGCCCTTGGACTGGCGGGCCTTGGTGCCCGAACGGATCCATTCCAGTTCCTTCTCCAGCGCCTTTTGCTTGGACTTATCCTCGCGCGCCTCTTGCGCCATGCGCTTGGCCTTTTGGTCCAGCCATGCGGAATAGTTCCCCTCGTACGGAATGCCGCGCCCGCGATCCAGTTCCAAAATCCAAGACGTGATGTCATCCAAGAAATAGCGGTCGTGCGTGACGATCAGGATCGTGCCCTTATAGGCGATCAGGTGTTTTTGCAGCCAAGCGATTGATTCTGCGTCCAAATGGTTGGTAGGTTCGTCCAGCAGCAGCATATCAGGGGCTTCTAGCAGCAGCTTGCACAGGGCCACGCGGCGACGCTCGCCGCCCGACAGGCTTTCAACATCGGCATCATCGGGCGGGCAGCGCAGCGCGTCCATGGCCACGCCCACAGATGCCTCTAGCTCCCACAGGTTTTGCGCATCGATCTGGTCTTGCAACGCGGCCATTTCGTCCGCCGTCTCGTCGGAATAGTTCATGGCGAGTTCGTTATAGCGTTCTAGAATAGCGGTCTGCTTGGCCACGCCCAGCATGACATTGCCCTTCACGTCGAGGGATGGGTCAAGGTAGGGCTCCTGCGCCAGATAGCCCACTTTGGCCCCTTTGGCGGCCCAAGCCTCGCCCTTAAAATCCTTATCCATGCCTGCCATGATCTTCAGCAGCGTGGACTTACCCGCGCCGTTAACGCCGACGACCCCGATTTTGACCCCGGGAAGGAAGTTCAGGTGGATATTCTCAAAGCATTTCTTACCGCCGGGATAGGTCTTGGACACGCCTTCCATGTGGTAGACATATTGATAGGGGGCCATGATGTTCTCCTTAGTTCGGGTTTGGGCGGTGTTTAGCGGGAATGGGGCGGAAGGGCAAATGCTTCGATCTGTGATACCGCAGGCCCCTTGGCAACAGCGCGGTGGGTCAACACCTGTGGCGCAATTCACGCAGTTTGGTGAAAAGTCGCTGTCGCGTTCGAAAAATACTCGCGCATAGAATGGTGTTGAGTATGTTTTGCTTAACCAGTGGTTGAACGCTGGATCAATAGAGCATGAGGCAGTGATATGAAATCGTCCTTTGGGGCCGCAGTGATGCTGATTGCATCTGCGGCAGCGGCGCAAGCGCAAGATGTTTCTGGCGTTTTTTCTTTGGGCTATGGCGAGAACAGGCTTGCGAACCCATCCATTCGGGTCAACGAAAACACGATAAAGGGCCGTGTGCGCGCACAAATGGGCAATGGTTTGTCGTTTGGTTTGCAAGCCGGGGGGGAGAGGACCTATTCGCCCGCCACATCATCTGGTGCGCTCGACCGCGAAAATTTTGGGATAGACGCGGCATTTACCGCCCAAAATGGCGGAACAGTCGGCGCCTATCTTGAAAGCAACAGTTTTGATTTGGATAGTTCAAATCTCATTTCAACGAATGCAGTTGGCTTGATGGGCGGCTATGTGGCAAATGGGCTGAGCCTAAAGGGGTTTATTGGCAGCGCTGTGGTGAAAGATGTGCCATTGGTTGATATCACGGCGGTAGGGGTCAACCTAAGCTATGACATGGCCCAGAACTTTACGTTGGGCGCGGCGGTGTCACAGCACGCCATAAACAATAGCACCACCACCAATACCGTAAACACCTTTGGACTGGCTGCCGCGTATAACCCCACCGCAGCACTTGGTCTGCATGGTGGTCTTTCATCGATAGACTTCGACGCCACCAATGCGCGGCTGATGGAAATGGGATTTGGCGCAAGCTATAACGTCAACTTCAATGGCACTTCGCCCATCTTGGCGACGATTGAATTGGTGAACAACGATTTTTCGGCCAGCACAGATGGCTATTCTGTGGACACTATTCGGTTGGGCGTGACCCTTCCTTTGGGCAGGGCCGCCAGCAAAGTATCGGTTCCAATCAATTCCGCAGCGGATAAGGTGTTCCAACCCATTCGCAATGTTATTGGCGCAGCGGGTCAAGCTGCGTTCTAGCATGACCTGATACAGGCGCGGGGTTTGGAGCAATCGCGCGCAGTATCTATAGTTCCATGCAAGCGAACCCCTTTACATGAAAAGCTGCGCCCGCCACAACGGGTGCAGCTTTTTTGTTAGGGATCACGGTGCGCAGGGGTTTTCCAATAGCAACCAAAGGCATGGTCATTGGCCTTTTGGGCGGGTCGTTTGATCCTGCCCATTTGGGCCATGTGCATCTCACCCGCCAAGCCATGGCGCGGATGGGGCTGGATGCTGTTTGGTGGCTGGTCACGCCCGCGAACCCTCTGAAGGCGCGCCAGCCTGCGCCGCTGGCAGATCGGCTGGCGCGGGCGCGGGACGTAATGCAGCATCCGCGCGTGAAGGTGACGGCGCTGGAGGCGAGCCTTGGCACGCGGGCGACTGCCGATACCATCGACCGTTTGCGCGCGATATATCCGGGGGTGCAGTTTGTCTGGCTGATGGGGGCCGATAACCTTGTTCAGTTTCACAAATGGGGGCGCTGGCGCGATATTTTGCGCGCCGTGCCTGTGGGGGTGCTGGCGCGGCCCGGATCAGGGATTGCAGCGCGGCTATCCGTGGCGGCGCAGGCGTTTCGCGTGCATCGCGTGGCGCGCGGCGAGACGTTGCGCGGGCATAAACCGCCCGTGTGGTGCTTTGTGAATATGCCGATGAATGATGCCTCATCCACCGAGATTCGCGCGCGGGGGGAATGGGGAAAACCTGCCAAGCCTGCGCTGCGTGGATAGGGCAGAATAGGTATTTGGGCCAAAATGAAAGCAGGGATGGTTTGGGAATGATTGGCAGGCGCGGAATTTTGGCGGGCGGGCTTGCGGCGCTGGCGGGGCCTGTTTTGGGCCAGACACGGCCAAAGCCGCGGCCTGATAGATCGCGCAGCGGCGTCGATGCCATCTGCGCCGAATATATCCGCGCGGCCAAACTGGGCGGCGCGGTTGGCTATGCTGTGGCGGATTTGGCCACAGGCCGCGTTTTTGGCGGCGCGCAGGCAGATATGCCACTGCCGCCTGCATCCGTCACCAAGGCGCTGACTGCGCTGTTCGCATTGGAACGGCTGGGCGCGGGCAAAGAGTTTACCACCCGCCTTTTGGCCACGGGGCCCGTGCAGGGCGGCGTTGTGCAGGGCGATATCATTTTGGCGGGTGGGGGCGATCCCAGCCTTGATACCGACCGTTTGGGTGACATGGCAGCCGCGTTGGCGCGTGCGGGGGTGCGGGGGCTGACGGGACGGTTTTTGGTATATGCGCGCGCGCTGCCCTATGCCGAACGGATTGCCGACGATCAGCCCGATTTTGTGGGCTATAACCCCGCTATCAGTGGCATGATTCTAAATTACAACCGCGCGAATTTTGTTTGGGCGGCGGGGGGTGGCACGTTGGGGGTCAATGCCGAAGGCGCGCGGTTTATCCCGCCTGTGCGCAGTGTGGCGGTTGATTTGGCCCAGCGCGAGGCCCCGTTGTTTGTTTATGAAGGGCGCGATCCGATTGAGGCGTGGAGCGTGGCCGCCCCTGCCCTGCGCAAGGATGGCAGTCGCTGGCTGCCCGTGCGCGCGCCTGCGCGCTATGCTGGCGATGTGTTTGGCGCGCTGTGCGCGGCGCAGGGCATCAAACTGCCCGATGCGGGCGAGATCACCGCCCTGCCCGCTGGCGCGCAACTGCTCGCGCAGGATGTCAGCGCGGGGCTTGAGGGCCTGATAAAGGGGATGCTGAAATATTCCACCAACCTGACGGCCGAGGCGCTGGGGCTTGCGGCGTCAAAGGCGGGGGATATTGCGGGATCAGGGGCCGCGATGACGTCTTGGGCGCAGGCGCGCTTTGGCATTGCGGCGCGCTTTGGCGACCATTCGGGGCTGGGGCCAATGTCCAGCTGCACCCCCGCCGATATGGTGCGGGTGATGCTGAGCGCCAAGGAAACGGCGCTGATCGCGCTGATGCGCGAGAAAGGCGTGGATAGCGATGGGCGCGAGGCGGCAGATGCACATCTGCGCGTCTTTGCCAAAAGCGGGACATTAAACTTTGCCTCTAACCTTGCGGGCTATGTCACTGCCCCATCAGGCCGCGCGCTGGCCTTTGCGATTTTTGCCGCCGATGGCCCGCGCCGCGCGGCCCTGCCATTGGATCAGCGCGAAGACCCTGTGGGCGGTTCCAGTTGGAACAAACGCGCCCGCGCGATGCAGCGGCAGATGATTGCGGCTTGGGGCAAGGCGTATCTTTAGGCGATTAGGCGCTGTTTTGATGCGCCTGTGATACGGGCGGTGACGATCGCGCCCTCGGGCTGATCTGCGGCAAAGTCCACTTCGGTGAACTGCGCCGTGCGGCCCATTCGGGGCGATTCCATTAACACAAAATGGGTTTGGCCGATTTGCGCGGCCAAATGGCGCTGTAGGGCCAAATCCCCCGCCGCGCGTAACTGCGCCGCGCGCTGTTTAATGACAGGGCCGCGCACGGGGGGCATTTTGGCCGCTGGCGTGCCTTTGCGCGCGGAATAGGGAAAGACATGAAGGAACGTCAGCCCGCAATCCTCAATCAGCCGCAGCGAGTTTTCAAACATCGCATCGGTCTCGGTGGGAAAGCCTGCGATGATATCAGCGCCAAACGCAATATCGGGGCGCAAGCGGCGCGCCTCTTCGCAAAACTTGATGGCATCGTCGCGCAGGTGGCGGCGTTTCATCCGCTTTAAAATCATGTCATCCCCCGCCTGCAAGGACAGATGCAGATGCGGCATCAGGCGCGGCTCGGTGGCAATCGCGCCCATCAGGGCATCGTCGGCTTCGATTGAATCTATCGAAGAAATCCGCAGGCGGGGCAAATCTGGCACAAGGCGCAAAATACGCATGACCAAATCGCCAAGGCGCGGCTGCGC
>JAIXVS010000187.1 GCA_027482795.1 Rhodobacter sp. | reverse complement strand
GCCCCAGCACCAAACTGCCCGTGATCGCCACCAAATCATGCAAACCTGCCAGCGCAAATGCGTCAAAGGCTGCGACATGGGCCTGCAGATTGGACAGGCTTTCGGCGGGCTGGGTGATATGCACAATGCCCGCGGTCACATGCAAGGGGGCGGCCAAATCGCGCGCGGCCCAGTTTAGCCAAGGTTGCCAGCCTGCCGCCTGCCGTGCGACCAGTTCGGCGGGGGAATGGCTGCGATAACACAGCAAATCGCTGGCCCCATAGCCTGCCAGTTCGGCAATCACCGCGCTGCGATTCGGGGCCACTTTTTCCAGTGCCGAATTGGCGCGCCGTGTCATGGGCATGGTTTCGGGGTTCACTTTGCCCGTTTGCGCATCCCATTCTGCTGCGATCATATCGGCCAGCTGTCGTTTGGGCAGGATCAGCGGGTTTTTTGCAGGGGTTTTCACCGCCCGCCCGTCCAAATGCACAGTATAACCCGATTCAAGCTGCACCACGCTGGCAGCTTTCCAAAAGCGCTTTGCGGCCCAAACGCTCATGCCAAAAGCCTGTTCATGCCTCGCCTCTGAACGGGTCTAGCGGCACATCGTTCACGCCCCAATCCAGCGTTTTCCACGTGCGCGCCATATGGTCGGGCAAGGGCGCCGTAAAGGTAAGCATTTCTTTGGTGATCGGGTGTTCAAATTTCAGCATCCGCGCATGCAAATGCAGCTTGCGCGAGATGTCGCCGCCAATGCCCGCCCCCCAACCATCGCCCATATTGTCGGTGTCAGAGCCGCCATATTTGCCATCACCCAAAATAGGGTGGCCCATTTCCGCCATATGCGCGCGCAATTGGTGGGTGCGGCCCGTAATGGGTTCCAGCGCCATCCAAGACAGGCGCGTGCCCAGAAACCACAGCGTAAAGAAATCGGTCTGCGCGCGTTTGGCATCGGGGTAATCGCCCATTTTGGCGGGATGGATGCAGATCATCTTTTCATCGCCGCGCCCACCGCCTGGCATTTTCATCAGCCCGTATTTCACGCTGCCCTTACGCGGGTTGGGCACGCCAGCAACGGCGGCCCAATAAATTTTGCGCGTCAGGTGATGACGCAGGCTTTCCGACAGCCCACGCGCCACGCGGTCGGTGCGGGCCAGCATAAGCAGGCCAGAGGTGTCTTTATCCAAACGATGCACCAATTTCGGCTTGTCTTTATACCCAAATTTCAACGCCTCGGTCAGCCCATCGACATGGCGCTCGCCTTGCCCGCTGCCGCCTTGGCTGGGCAGGCCTGCGGGTTTGTTCAGAATGATGATATGCTCATCCTTCCACAGCACCGCGTCTTGGATCATCTTTTCATCGGCTTGGCTAATTTTAGATTGGCGCGGCGCAGGCGCAGCGCCATCGGGCAAGGGCGGCACGCGCACGATCTGGCCCGCGACGATGCGATCAGACCCTTTGCAGCGCGCGCCATCAACCCGCACTTGCCCCGTGCGGCACATCTTTTCGACCGCGCCTTGGGTCAACTGCGGGAACCGCTTTTTGAACCAGCGGTCAAGGCGCTGCTCGCCCTCGTCCGCGCCGATGGTTAGGGTTTGCACGCCGCTCATGCCAGCACTCCTTTGGCCAAAGCGGCCCCTAGCGCCACTGCACCCAGCGACAAAATAACCGATGCGCCGATATAGGCCAGCGCGGGCAGGATCTGCCCCGCCTGCCACAGTTTCAGCGCATCAAGTGAAAAGGCGGAAAACGTGGTAAAGCCGCCCAAGATACCCGTCATAAGCAGCGGCGACAGCTCTGTCCGCGCGGTGAGGGCGATAAACAAAACGCCCATGACAAAGCTGCCCAGCACATTCACCGTCAGCGTGCCCAGCGGCACACCAATTGCGGCCACGGCCCAAAACCGCAGTACCGATCCGATTGCCCCGCCAAGGGCCACTTGAAAAAGGGTCATCATCATAGAGTTTCCATGCGGGTGGGGACTGCGATTGTCAAGCGGCGGCGCAAAAGGGGGCGCTTCGCCCCCCTCGGAGCTGACGCTCCTCACCCCCAGAGGATATTTTTAGAGCAAGGAAGCAGGCAGACTGGGATTAGGATTTGCGCCGTTCGCGCAATTTGGCGAAATAATCGATGCGCTTTTTCAGTTCGCGTTCAAATCCCCGTTCAGGGGGGGCGTAGTAGACGGGGCGTTTCATGCCATCGGGGAAGTAGTTTTGGCCTGAGAACCCATCGGGCGCATTGTGGTCATAGGCGTAATCCGCGCCATAGCCGATGTCTTTCATCAGTTTGGTTGGCGCATTGCGGATGTGCAGGGGGGGCGGTTGGCTGCCCGTATCGCGCGCCGCGGTTCGGGCGGCTTTATAGGCGGTATAGACCGCGTTGGATTTGGGGGCGAGGGCAAGGTAAACCACCGCTTGGGCCAGCGCGAGTTCGCCTTCGGGGCTGCCCAAACGTTCAAAGGTATTCCACGCATCAAGGCAATAGGTTTGGGCCTGCGGGTCGGCAAGGCCGATATCTTCAACCGCCATGCGGGTGATGCGGCGGGCCAGAAAGCGCGGGTCTTCGCCGCCTTCTAGCATACGCGCAAACCAGTATAGGGCGGCGTCAGGGTCTGATCCGCGCACCGATTTGTGCAGGGCGGAGATCAGGTTGTAATGTTCTTCGCCCGATTTGTCGTATTTGCTGGCGCGGCGCATCAGGCGGGTGGAAAGGTCTTCGCGGGCGAGGGGTTTGTCCAATTTCCATGCGGCGACCTGTTCGATCAGATTCAGCAGCGCGCGGCCATCGCCGTCGGCCATATCGATCAGCGCCTCGCGCGCCGCGCCGTTCAATGGCAGGGCGCGGCCCAGTTCGCGTTCAGCGCGCTGCGCGAGCAGTTCAAGATCGGTCAGCGACAGGCGTTCCAGTACGATGACCTGCGCGCGAGAGAGAAGCGCGGCGTTTAGCTCGAAACTGGGGTTTTCGGTGGTGGCCCCAACCAGCAGGATGGTGCCATCCTCCATATAGGGCAGAAAGCCATCTTGCTGGGCTTTGTTAAAGCGGTGGATTTCATCGACGAACAGAAGCGTGCCCCGCCCTTTTTCGCCGCCCCCGTTTTGGCGGCGAAGCTTGGCCGATTCGAACACTTTGCGCAGGTCTGGCACGCCCGTGAAAATGGCGGATATTTGCACAAAGGCCAGATCAGTGGCATCGGCCAGCAGCCGCGCGATGGTGGTTTTGCCCACGCCAGGCGGGCCCCATAGGATGATCGACGATAGGCTGCGCGCGGCAATCATCGCGCCAAG
>JAIXVS010000174.1 GCA_027482795.1 Rhodobacter sp. | reverse complement strand
TGCCCCCCGCGCCCGTGCCGCAGGCCAGCACACAATCAACCATCGCGGCCACCACATCGGGGTGCTGGCCCATGCCCAGATAATCATTGCTGCACCACACCGTGATATCGCTGACCTCGCCATCCTTGTGCGAAGCCGCCCGCGGAAAAGCCCCGCGCTTGCGTTCCAATTCCGCATAGGTGCGATAATTGCCTTCGGCTTTCAGGGCATCCAGCTGGGCGGTGAAAAGGGCGTCGAAGTTCATGGGTATCCTCGCGGCGATTTTGCGATATGTAGCGGGCAATAAGGCGTTTTGCCATGGGTTTATTGCAAAAGTGACAATAGGTCGCGTCAGCGTTGTTTGGCGGTTTTCTATCTGCAATGCAAGTCTGTGCGCTTTGCGTTAGATCAAACCTGCCTTGCCAATACGCCAGCTTGCATTTGCAGATTTAGCTATGGGTTACATTGCTTTGGCTGCCACTATGCGCGGCAGCGCCCCTTCAATCCAGCACACCAAGGCCGCGACATGATCTGCCGCCTCGCGCCCCAAAGGGGTGAGCGCATAGTCGACATGCGGCGGCACCACGTCGTGCGCCGTGCGCAATATAAACCCATCTGATTCCAACTGTTGCAGCGTTTGGGCCAGCATACGTTCTGACACGCCGCCGATATGCCGCCGCAGCGCGGAAAAGCGCATGGTGCCTGATTGCAGCGCAACCATCACCAGCACCCCCCAGCGCGAGGTAAGATGCCCCAAAATCGCGCGCGATGGGCATTCAGCGGCCATGACATTTGCCGCGAAAACGATCTGTGCAGGGAGTTGGGACATCTTGTGCGCCTTTGGTGGATACTTACATAAATGTATGTACTTCCCTTTCGTAAGTAAAGGGATATTCAGGGGCCAGACATTGAAATAGGAGTGTGTCATGACGAAAATTGCAGTGACGGGGGCATCGGGCCAATTGGGGCGTTTGGCGATTGCGGCGATCAAAGCGCGCAATGCATCGGCCGATGTGGTGGCATTGGTGCGCAACCCTGCCGCAGATCTGGGTGTGCCAGCGCGCGCCTTTGATTATACCAAAGCCGAAACGCTGGCCCCTGCCTTGGCGGGCGTTGATGTTTTGGTGCTGATTTCGTCCAATGATTTCAACGACCGCGCGGGGCAGCATAAAAATGTGATTGCTGCGGCAAAATCGGCGGGCGTGGGGCGGATCATTTACACCTCGATCTTGAAAGGCGCGGCCAGCCCGATGGTGCTGGCACAAGACCACATTGCAACCGAGGCGGCGCTGGCCGAATCGGGGCTGACCACTACGATTTTGCGCAATGGCTGGTATACCGAAAATTACACAGGCTCGCTGGCGGGGTCGGTTGCGGCCGGCGCGATGATTGGATCGTCGGGCGATGGCAAAATCGCATCGGCCCCTCGCGCCGATTACGCCGAGGCGATTGCCGTGGCTGCGCTGGACGCATCCCATGCGGGCAAGGTCTATGAACTGGCGGGCGATACGGCCCATACCATGGCCGAATTTGCCGCCGAAGTCAGCAAAGTGGTTGGAAAAACAATCCCTTACAATGATTTGCCGCAGGATGCCTACCGCGACATTTTGGTCAGCTTTGGTCTGCCCGAAGGTTTTGCCTTTGTGCTGGCTGACAGCGATGCCAAAGCAAAGGATGGCGCGCTGTTTGATGACAGCCGCACCCTATCGCGCCTGATTGGGCGGCCAACCTCGGCCATTTCGGGGCCGATTGCAGAGGCTTTGAAGGGCTAAGGTGTAGCCAAAGACATTGGGGCAGGGCGCAAACCCTGCCCCAATGCATTAACGGCTGACTGGCCCGCCAGCGGCGGCCCAATCACCAAAGCCGCCGATATTCATAGCCTCATACCCCATGCGCCCCAGTGTCGTGGCAGCCATGCCGGCCCGCCCGCCAACGGCGCAGTAGACCGCAATCGGCTTTCCCTGCGCAATACGCGCATCATAGTCAGGGCTTTTGGGATCGGCCTTCATCGCCAGCGTGGCCAGCGGAATATGCAGCGCGCCCTTCGCTTGGCCCGATGCCTGCACTTCGCTTGCCTCGCGCACGTCAATAACGGTTATTGCACCGCTTGCAGCGGCTTTGATGACATCTTGAATGGATTTATTGGCCATGGGGCACCTTTGGGCGTTTGAGGGTTAACATATTCTATAGTTAGAATGTGTTTGATCCAAATACAAGTACCCGCGCCGCAGATGACGTAAGTTTAACGCGAGACTGGCCCGCCCGCCGCCGCCCAAACGTAAAAGCCGCCAATATCAACGGCCTTATACCCAAACCCGTTCAGCAGTTGCACCGCAACGCGCGCGCGCCGCCCTGCTGCGCTGTAAACGGCAACAGGCTTGCCCAGCACCAACCGTCGATCGTGCTGCGGGCTGGACGGGTCGGCCTTGGCCACCAAATCAACCAAGGGAATATGCAATGCCCCCGCAGCATAACCAGAGCTGTGCAATTCTTCGGCATCGCGCAAATCAATAACGGTCATTGCGCCAATTTCCGCAGCGGTGATGATTTCGGCGGTCTTCATCGTATGAACTATGCCCCTCATGACAGTTACATGCCATAGTCTAGCCCCTTGCCAAGATTCCCCAAAGGGCAATCTAATTAAAAGGCAAACGTTCACGTATCGTTCACTTTTGCCATTGGCCTGCCGCGCAAATCGGCCTATCTTAGGGCCGTTAGCGAGGAAGATCATGGCAGAGCAGAAATTTATCGAGGTGCGCGGCGCGCGCGAGCATAATCTAAAATCGGTGGATGTGGATATTCCGCGCGATCAGTTGGTTGTGATTACGGGCCTATCGG
>JAIXVS010000126.1 GCA_027482795.1 Rhodobacter sp. | reverse complement strand
TGTGCCATGTTTCTGGTTTGGTGACCTTGCCCGCCGCCGCCACAATCAACCAAGATTGCGCCCGCGTCAGCGCCACGTAGAGCAGGCGCAGGCGTTCGTCTTCGCTGGCCTGCGCATTGCGCGCCGTGGCTTCGGCAATTTGCGCGGGGCTATCATCGGCATTGGTGCGCCATGCCAGCCCGCCTGCAAGGGGGATAATCTCGCCCCTCTCACGCGGGTGACGATCTGCGCAATCGGGCAAAATCACAATCGGTGCTTCCAGCCCCTTTGCGCCATGCACGGTCATCACGCGTATCTGATCGCCCGCCGTATCCATCTGCCGTTTGACGGTAACATCGTCGCCCTCTAGCCACAGCAAAAACCCTGTCAGCGAGGGGATCTGCCCCACTTCAAACGCCAGCGCCTGTGAAAGTAGTTCGTCAATACCCTCTTCCGCCTCGGCCCCCAGCCGCGCAATCAGGCGCCGGCGGCCATCATGGCGGGTTAGCAGCCGTTCCAGCACATCATAGGGGCGCAGATAATCGGATTGGTTGCGCAAATCTGTCAGAATTTCCAGAATTTGGGCATGGTCACTGCCGCGCAGCTTTTCCCACAAATAGCCGCGCGGGCCTGATGCCAGATCAAACAACTGCGCTTCTGACAGGCCCAAAAGGGGCGAGCGTAGGGCTGCTGCAAGCGATAAATCATCTTCTGGCGTGGCCAAAAACGCCAGCAAAGCGGTTAAATCGCGCACCGCCATTTCGCCGCCAAGGCGCAGGCGGTCTGCCCCCGCAATCGGCAAATCCAGCTTTTTGCAGGCACGGATGATGTGGTGAAAAATCGCACTGCGCCGCTGCACCAGCACCAAAACATCGCCTGCGCGGGCGGCCCGTATGCCCGATTTGGTGGGGATGATTGTGCCCTTGGACAAAATGGCGCGGATCGCTTCGGCCACCTTTTGCGCCAATTCCCACTGGGCCGAAGCATTGGCCACGCGCGGGGTGGTATCGGTGGGGTCAATCGGGTCTGGCTTTTCAACATCTTCAATCAGAGGCCATAAATCAACACGGCCCGCCATGTCGCTGTGATGTGCCAAATGCTGCACAATTGGGCCCATCGCAGCGGGATAGCGGGTATGAAAAATGTTATCGACCACCCGTAAAATGGCGGGCGAAGATCGGAACGAATACTGCAATTCGGCAGGGATCAATGGCAGGCCGACCGCGTCGAATTTCTCTTTAAACAAGCGCTGCTTTTCGTCAAAAACCGCTGTATCGGCCCCTTGAAAAGAATAGATCGATTGCTTTTTATCGCCGACAACAAACAGCGTGCGGGGCCGTGTTTGCGCGCCTGCACCCGTGGTGAATTCTGCGGCAAGCAGTTCGATCACCTGCCATTGCCTCGGGCTGGTATCTTGGGCCTCGTCCACCAAAATATGATCGATCCCGCCATCAAGGCGGAACAAAACCCACGCGGCGACGGAATGATCTGTGAGCAAATGGATCGCGCGGCTGATCAAATCGTCAAAATCCAGCAACCCGCGCGCCGCCTTGGCGCGGGCATAAAGCGGCAGGAATTGCCCTGCAAAGGCGTGCAAGGCGGCGGTCTTTTGCGCGGCGAACAGGGCAATGCGCTGGGGGCGTGCGGCCTCGACTCGCAGCATGAACGCATCTAGCTGCGCCGAAAGCTCGTGTGGCAAAGCGCTGCGCGTGGCTTTGGTTGGAAATTTGTCGGTTTTGGCACCAAAGGCTTTGGCGGCGCTTTCCCCGTACAGAAAAACACCCTCTAACCCTGCCAAAACGGCTGTGTTTTGCCGCGAAAGATCGACCCCGCCCAATTTATCGGCGGCTTTGACATCGGTTATCGATCCCGCCCGAAGATAGGGCACAAGCGCCGAAACAATCCGTGCGCCATCGCCCATTAGAACTTGGTCAACCAGCCCTGCCTCGGTCTCGTTCCCGCTTAGGCCGAACATCTGTTTGGCCTGAGCCAAAGTTAAGGGCCGCGCAAATCCATCAGCCTGCCCCGCAACAGATGCCATCAGCCCATGAAAATCACTGCCCGAATGATAGCGCGCGACATCGCGCACAATTTCAGGCGCAAGGGTTTGCGCCATTTCTTCGATGATATCTTCGCGCAGCAGTTTGGCGGCGCGGTCATCCATTTCCTGAAACGCGGGCGATACCCCTGCCTCAAGCGGAAAGCGGCGCAGCAGCGTGGCGCAAAAGCTGTGAATGGTTTGAATGCGCAAACCGCCTGGGCTTTCAATGGCGCGGGCGAACAATTGGCGCGCATGGGCCAGATCGGCAGCGGCCAGCGGCGCGCCATCGCCATGGCCCAAATCTGCCAGCGCCGCGCGCAGGGCGGGTTCTGGCATCATCGCCCAAGCGCCCAAACGTTCAAACAGGCGGTTCTGCATCTCGGTCGCGGCGGCTTTGGTATAGGTAAGGCACAGGATATGCTGGGGCGAGACGCCCGATAAAAGCAGCCGCGCGACGCGGTCGATCAGAACTTTGGTTTTGCCAGACCCTGCATTCGCCGAAAGCCACGTGCTCGTGGCGGGATTGGCGGCGTTATGCTGGGCTAATGTCGCGTCATTTATCATCGCCGCCCCCCTGCCCAACGGGAATGGTCACCGCAAAATCGCTGGTTTGCCATTCGCCATAGCGCATCAGATGGTCGTAATCGCCATCAAAGCCTGCGCGAAAATCGGCGCGCCGTGCGGTATAGGCAGTGTTGGGCCGCAAATAGGCGGCGACCAGATCGTGCAAAATTTGCGCCTCGGCTGCCAGATCATCTGGGCTTAGATCGGTTTCAATGGCCTTATTGCCGCGCGCCAAGGAAATATAGCTGATTTTGGCCACTTCGGCGCGGCCAAGCGCAGCAAAGCCGCCATTTTCGGCCATGACGGCGGCAAAATGCAATTGTTTGCGATGCTGGGCCTGATCGTCTTTTGACGGGGCCGCGCCTGTTTTATAGTCGATCAAATGCAGGCGGCCATCTGGCAAACGGTCAATACGGTCTGGCGTGCCTGTTAGGGTGAAATCCAAATCGGGCAGGGCAAAGCGGCCTTTCTTTTCGACGGCCAGCGTTACGCCTTCGTGTTTTTGATCCTGATCCAAAAAGAAATCGGCCACATGCATCAGCTTGGCCAGCCACAGCGCGCGGGTGGCGGGAAAGGGGATTTCTGCGCCAAAAACCTGCGCTGCGATGTCTTGCAACCGTGCGCGGGCGGCATCGCGGGGCTCACTCGCGGGGCGGGTTTTCACGAATGTTTCCAGAATCTTATGCACGACCATACCGCGATCGCGCGCATCTGCCTGCGCGCGCAGGGGGGCCAGTGGTTGCAGGCCAAGGATATAGCGCGCGTACACGTGGTAGGGGTTGATGATCAACTGCTCCATCGCGGTAAGGGGCAATTCGCGGGGCCGCGCGGCCAGCGGGGGCACGGGCGCTGGGCGGGGGCTGGGCTGAAGGGCTGGATCGGCGCGCATCGCGGCGCTGGGCAGATCCAGCGCGCGCGACAGGGCTAGCCAATCGTCCCCGCGCGCG
>JAIXVS010000195.1 GCA_027482795.1 Rhodobacter sp. | reverse complement strand
TTTCATCCGACCCAGTTCTTCGCCTGCAAGGCTTTCGCAAAACACGTTCTCGCCCATCAGATCCTGTGGCGCGCAATGCAGGTAAACCTCGGCCTCAACCTCGGGGCCAAGGTCGCGCAGAACCTCCATCGTGCGCTGATTGGTGATATGCGCGCGCGGTGTATGTGCCAGCCAGCTGTAACGGTTGATGGCAAGGCATTTGATACCATAAGACCCAAGCAACCCCGCCGTGGCCAAGCCCGCAGGCCCTGTGCCGATAATCAGCACCTCGGTTTCGATCTGTGTCATGTCTTTCCCCCTCCCGTGGTTTGACATTTCGTTCTTAATCGTTAGCGTATCGCAATACAGGTAGCTGTATCATTTATTGAACATTTGTTCCAAAGTTGAGACTGCCATGAGCCAAGATGTAGCTGACAAACGCGCCGATGGGCAGACAATTTCGCGTGCCGTTGCGATCATGAAGGTCATCGCCGACCAGCCCGGAGCGTCCTTTGGGGCAATAGCCAAGGCCACAGGCCTTCCACGCTCTACCGTCCAGCGCTTGGTCGGCGTGATGAACACCGAAGGCTTGCTGACCAAGGCCTTTGGCCAGCATGGCACCTATTTGGGGATGGAACTGGCGCGGCTTGGGGCCAAGGTGCGGCTGGATGCCCGCGCCTTGTTGCGCCCCTTTATGCAGGATTTGCACGCCAGTATTGGCGATAACATCGATTTGACCACCATCGAAGATGGCCGCGTTTTTGTGATTGAACAGATCGCTTCGAACGAGAGCATTCGCGTGATTTCCTATGTGGGGTTGCAGCATCCCGTTCATTGCACGGCCAATGGCAAGGCGCATCTGTCGATGCTAGATGATTCTACTGCGCGCGCCCTGCTGGGGCCAAGCCCCAAGCGGTTTACCGCCCGCACAGTGACCGACCCTAATGCCATTATGGCCGCGATTGGCAAAATGCGCGTCGAAGGGATTTTCAGCGACGATGAAGAATACGACGATGGGGCCAGCGCGATGGCTGTTCCGCTGCCCCCCATAGGCGGGCGCGACTTTGCCATATCCATCGCCATGCCCAGCCAGCGTATGGCGCGCCTTCGCCCCGCTGTGCGCGATGCTTTGCTGGCCTTGCGCGCCCGTGTGATTGCGGAATACGGCGCGAGCATCTGATCTGCCCTATTTCCGCCGCACGCGATAGCCGACAGGGAACAGCGAGAAATCATAACGCTGCACCAGCAGTCCCCACAGCCCCTTGGGCGCGGTCAGCATGATGACAATCGCCATCGCACCAAGAATCATCAGGTAAATCGCCCCCAAATCGGCCAAGAACTCGCGCAACAGGAAATACAGCAATGTGCCGATGATGGGCCCTTCAATCGTGCCAATCCCGCCGATGACCACGATGAAAATCACAAACACCGTCCAGTCATTCATGCTGAACGCCGCATCGGGCGAGATGCGCAATTTGGTAATAAAGATCAGATTGCCGATCATCGTAGTCACGGCGGCGGCGGCGACATAGACCATCAGTTTGATGCGCCCTATGCGCACGCCAAGGCTGGACGAGGCAACTTCGCTGTCGCGAATGGCCGTCAGCGCCAGCCCAACACGCGAACGCAGCAGCAGATAGACCAGCAAAATTGACCCCACGCACAGCAGCACAGCGGTTAGGAAAATCAAAATCTCGCGTGTGTCTTTGCTGCCCAAGGCGCGCATCACGCTGACGGGGATCGACAGACCAGACCCGCCCCCGACCGAGGCCATTTGCGCCGCGGTTAGCCGAAACACCTCGGCCACAACCCATGTGCCAATGGCAAAATAGGGGCCTTTCAGGCGGAACACCAACCACGCCACGGGTATCGATATGATCGCGCCCACCAACCCCGACAGCGGGATCGACAAAAGCGGGTTCATCCCTAAAAACAAAACGCAGGAAAACATCAGATAGCCGCCAAGCCCGACATAGGCGTGTTGGCCGACAGAAATCAGCCCCGCATAACCTGCCAGCAGGTTCCACATACTGGCAAGGGCAAGGTAGAACATAATCTCGGTGATCAGGCGCAGATTGGCACTGCTGGCCCACCAAGGGGCGGCGCAAATGCCGATCAGCAGCAGCACGGCCACGACGCCTGCGATGCGGCTTGCGGGGGTGGAACGGGAAATCTCGGACATGATGTTCAATCCACCCTTGGAAACAGGCCGCGCGGTCTGACGGCAAGAATGATCAAAAAGGTGATGTGGCCTGCCAGCAACTGATAGCCTGGATCAATCTGCGCGCCCAATCCCTGCGCCACGCCCAAAATCACCCCGCCCGCTAGCGTACCCCATAGGTTGCCAAGACCGCCGATGATGACCGCTTCGAACCCAAAGATCAGGCGCGACGGCCCCGTAAACGGGTCAAAGTTTGACCGCATCGCCAGAAACACGCCAGCCACGGCGACCACCGCCATCGACAGCGCCATCGCCATCGCAAAGACATGCCGCCGATCCAGCCCCATAATCTGCGCGATCTCGCCATCATCTGAAGTGGCACGAAACGCGCGGCCCATCGCGGTGTTGTAGAACAGATATTGCAGCCCAAAGATGATAAGAACCGCAGAAACAAAGGTCAGCAGCGGCAAATAACCAATGTCGATGCCTTGGGCGATGTTCACGCTGCCCACTTCCAGCGCGCCCGCCGCCAATTTGCGGCTATCGGCGGAAAACCCCGTCAGCAGCGCGTTTTGCAAGATGATCGACAGGCCAAAGGTCACGATTAGGGGGGGCAGAATATCGCCGCCCAAGACGCGGTTCAGCAGCCCATATTGCAGCGCATAGCCAATCGCCGCCATCAGTGGCACCACGATCAGCAGGGCAAACAGTGGGTGCAGCCCCGTCATCTGGATAGCTACCATGCCGATATAGGCCGCGCCGACGATGAAATCGCCATGCGCGATATTGACCAGCCGCATCACCCCGAAAATCAGCGACAGCCC
>JAIXVS010000063.1 GCA_027482795.1 Rhodobacter sp. | reverse complement strand
TGGCCGCCGCCCCATCATGCTGGCATGGTTTGCGCTGGTCTTTCCCGCGCTGGTTCTCAATTACCTTGGCCAAGGCGCGTTGGTTTTGACGCAGCCAGACATGGCCGAGAATATCTTTTTCGCCCTATGCCCGCCCGATCTTTTGCCATTCTTGGTGGCCCTTGCCACAGCGGCCACTGTCATCGCATCCCAAGCGGTGATTTCGGGGGCGTTTTCGATGGGCCGCGCCGCCATTCAACTGGGCCTGCTGCCGCGCCTTGCCATTCGCCACACTTCGGCCAACCAAAGCGGGCAAATTTACATTGGCGCGCTGAA
This sequence comes from Rhodobacter sp., assembly GCA_027482795.1. Taxonomy (GTDB): domain Bacteria; phylum Pseudomonadota; class Alphaproteobacteria; order Rhodobacterales; family Rhodobacteraceae; genus Cypionkella. The sequence continues at coordinate 8,628 of JAIXVS010000063.1, read as the reverse complement.
TTGGGCGATGCTGTTTGGCGTGCTTTGGCTGGTAATGCGGTTTGAAAACTCGTCGGGCCTTGCTTCGGCTTACGGCATTGCCGTGACAGGCACCATGATTGTGACCACGATTTTGGCGCTGATCTATCTGGTCGCCTCGCGCACTTTGCCCCTGTTTTGGGCCTTGCTGGCCATCGGGCCGATTTTCGTGATCGAGGGTGTGTTCTTGGTGTCCAACCTCGCCAAAGTGGCCGATGGCGGCTATGTGCCGCTGCTGGTGGCCTTGGTGCTGGGCACAATGATGTGGGCTTGGTGGCGCGGCACGCAGGCGGTGATGCGCAAACAGCACCGCCAGCAGGTCAGCTTGGAAAGCTTTGTCAAATCGATGGGCAAATCTTCGGTGCATGTGGTGAATGGCACGGCGTTTTTCCTATCGCCCGACCCTGATGTTGCGCCCACCGCCTTGCTGCACAACCTAAAGCACAACCGCGTATTGCACGAAGAAAATATCCTGCTGACCATCGAAACCCTACGCACCCCCACCGCGAACGAGGACGAGCGCGCGACCTATGAAATGCTATCGCCGCGCTTCTCGCGCCTGACGCTGCGTTTTGGGTTTATGGAAACGCCGAACGTGTCGGCGGCGATGATTCATGCGCGCAAAGTGGGGCTAAAGTTTGATGTCATGCGCTCGACCTTCTTTTTGGGGCGCAAGCGCCCCGTGGTCACGGGCAGTTTTGGCGCAGATCGCGCGCTGAACCGCCTTTATGCGCTCTTGTCGCGGTTTTCGGCAGACCCGTCCGATTACTACTATCTGCCGCGCGACCGCGTGGTGGAACTGGGCGAGCGTGTTGCCATCTAGCAGGTTTTGGGTGCGGGTTTGGGCCCGCACCCAGACCCGCACCGTACATACAGATAAAATACGCATGAAATACGCATGCAATACGCAAAACAGACGCAGTCTGGTTAGCCCATTATGGCGCGCACGTAGTTTTCGGTTTCTGTAAAGGGCGGTATGCCGCCATGTTCTTCCACAGCGCCAGGGCCTGCGTTATAGGCCGCCAGTGCCAGCCGCCAGCTGCCAAATTTGTCATACATCATGCGCAAATACCGCGCCCCACCGCGCAGGTTTTCATAGGGGCTGTTGATATCCACCCCCAAAAGCGACGCCGTATCAGGCATCAACTGCGCAAGGCCAGTCGCCCCTTTGTGCGATACCGCACTGGGGTTCCAGCCAGATTCGCGCTGCACAAGGCGCAGAAACAAATCCTCTGGCACGCTATGCGCACGCGCCGCTTCGCGGGCAACCTCCAGATATTCGCCGCGATAACTGCCTCGAAACACAGGCAAAACCCCATCGGTGGCCTTGGCCAGCAGCGCATCAGGGCGCAGGCGGTTTGACCCTTCGTATTGCTTGGCCAGCCGCCCATCGAGCAGCGCCATTTGCGATTGCAAGATAGACGCCCGGTTGCGATTAGACCCGCTTAGGTTCAAACCTTGGGCATAAGAGGCTAAAGGCAAGGTAAACCCAGCGCACAGCGCAATGGCACCAATTAAGAATTTGCTTTGCGTCACGTCATCCCCCATGCGCAGCAGCGCTGCGCGGCAATATAGGCGATATCGCGCAGCAATCTAGGGGGGCTACTATATCTTGCGCGCCTTTGGCAAAGATTTGCGCAAAAGCAGGGCGCAAGCCGCCCGAGAAAGGTTGCCGCCCGCGCCGATGCTGGTTATAGGTTGGGAACGTTTTGTTAACCAAAACCGTGCAATCTGCGCATATTGATCGGTAACAGGGAGAATCTCATGGCAGGGTCCGTCAATAAGGTGATTATCGTTGGCAATCTGGGCCGCGATCCCGAAGTGCGCAGTTTTCCAAATGGCGGCAAGGTGGTGAACCTGCGCATCGCTACATCCGAGACGTGGCGTGACAAAACATCGGGCGAGCGGAAAGAGCGCACCGAATGGCATTCGGTTGCGATTTTCAACGAGGCCTTGGGCAAGATTGCCGAGCAGTATTTGAAAAAAGGCTCGACCGTTTACATCGAAGGCCAGCTTGAAACCCGCAAATGGCAGGATCAATCGGGCGCAGACCGCTATACGACCGAGGTTGTGCTGCGCCAGTATCGCGGCGAACTGACACTGCTGGGCGGGCGCGATAGCGCGGGCGGCGGGGCATCCTCGGGTGGCGGATATGAAGATCGTGGCGGCTATGATGACGCAGGCGCGGGCTATGCGCGCGGCGGTGCGTCGGGCGGCGGTGCTTCTGGCGGCGGCATGGGTGGCGGCGGCATGGGTGGTGGCGGTGGCGGGCGCAGCGATATGGATGATGAAATTCCGTTCTAATCCCCGCAGGTCTGGGGGCATAACGGCCCCCATTTTCTGGACATATCAATTAGATCTGCCCCCAAACCAGCCCGTCTAGACGGCGGGCAAATAAAACCCTATATAATCACTCAACAAAAGGGTTTTGCCATGAATATTGCTGCCGATAGCACACCCGCGCCTGTTGAAGGCGCACCGCTGATCAAACCATCCACCACCGATCACCCGCTATATGAACAGGTGGTTGAAGCCTGCCGCACGGTGTTTGACCCCGAAATCCCTGTGAACATTTTCGACCTTGGCCTTGTGTATACCATTGAAATCAATGGTGAAAACGAAGTGCAGATTATTATGACCCTCACCGCCCCAGGCTGCCCCGTGGCTGGCGAAATGCCCGGATGGGTTGCCGATGCGGTCGAACCGCTGGCAGGGGTGAAACACGTCAATGTTGGCATGACCTTTGATCCGCCTTGGGGGATGGAAATGATGTCCGATGAGGCGCGGCTAGAACTGGGCTTCATGTAACCCTTGCGAGACGGGCGCGCAGCCCCTATCTTTTTGTGACACGTCCAAAGGATTGATAAGATGTTCGGCCTACCTGGAAAAGCAGCCGTGACCCTAACCCCAACGGCTGCGGCACAAATCGCCAAGCTGATGGCGCAAAAAGATGCGGCTGGCCTGCGCATTGGCGTGAAAAAGGGCGGCTGCGCGGGTATGGAATACACCATGGATTATGTCGCCGAGGCTGGCGCTTATGACGAGGTGGTCGTGCAAGACGGCGCAAAGGTGCTGATCGCCCCCATGGCGCAGATGTTTCTGATTGGCACCGAAATCGACTATGAAATCGATATTCTGTCGGCGGGGTTCAAGTTTAAAAACCCCAATGTGGTCGAAAGCTGCGGCTGCGGCGAATCGATCAAGTTTGACGAAACCATCGCGGCCAAGGCCGCATCCGCCGCGCCAAACCTGCGCTAAGGGTATTTGGGGGGCTTTTCGCCGCTCAAAACCCTGCTAAAGCTGGGGCACAATCGAAGGAGTGCCCAATGCGCCGTAAACTTGCCGCTGGAAATTGGAAAATGAACGGCCTGCCCGCCGATTTGGCAGAAGTGTCAACGCTGATGGCAGCAATCGCGGCCCCCTCTATCGACGTGCTTATCTGTCCCCCTGCCACACTGCTTGCACCCATGGCGGGCCTGCGCGGCGGCCATGCCCTGCGCCTTGGTGGGCAAGATTGCCACGCGGCCCCCGCTGGCGCGCATACGGGCGATATATCGGCCGAAATGCTGCGCGCGGCAGGCGCGGATTATGTGATTTTGGGCCATTCCGAACGCCGCGCGGCCTATGGCGAAACCGATGCTGCAATTGCCGCGAAGGCCAGTGCTGCGCATGGCGCGGGCCTGATCGCCGTGATCTGCCTTGGCGAAAGCCTAGATCAGCGCGAGGCGGGCCAGACACTGCCCATAGTGTCCGCCCAACTGGCAGCCTCTGTCCCGCAATCGGCGACCGCGCAGAACACCGTCATCGCGTACGAGCCGATCTGGGCCATCGGCACGGGCCGCGTGCCCAGTTTGCCGCAAATTGCCGAAGTCCACGCCAAACTGCGCACCGATTTAATCGCGCGCTTTGGCGCAGATGGCGCAGACATGCGCCTTCTGTATGGCGGGTCGGTCAAGCCCAGCAACGCTGCCGAGATTTTTGCCCTGCCCGATGTTGACGGCGCGCTGGTTGGCGGGGCCAGCCTGAAGGCCGCCGATTTTGGTGCAATAATTTCTGCCCTATCTGCTGCGTAATGTCGCAAATCGGCAGGGCTTGCACGGCGCTTTTGCGGTAGGATTTCAACATGAAAACACCCCAATCCTCGCTGCTTGCAGCCAACCTAATCTGCTCGGCATCCATGTTGATCTGGGCGGCGGGCCTGCCCGCTGCTGATCATCTGATCCCGCTTTTGCCGCCCGAACAGCTGACCGCGCTGCGCATGGCGCTGACCGCCGCCGCGCTTGTGCCCTTTTGGGCCTTGGTCGAAGGGCGCGGCGCGCTGCGCGGGGCGGGCTGGCTAAAGGGCATTGCCGTGGGCAGCCTCATCGGCCTTGGCGCGTGGTTTTTGGTGGTGGGCCAAGCCATTGGCGGGGCGGTGACGGCGGCCGTCATCTCGGCCACGCTGCCGCTTGTTGGCATGGCGATCGAGGTGATGTTTGACGGGCGCAAAATGACCCCCGCCCTGATCATTGGCATCGCGCTATCGCTGGCAGGCGGGATGATGGCGCTAGATTGGCAGGCGGGCGGGCTGAGTTTGGGCTTTGGCGCGGCGATGTGCTTTGGCTCGGTGGTCGTCTTCACCATCGGCTCGCGCCTGACAGTCACCGCCTTTCCGCACCACACCCCTATTGGCAGAACGGCCATCACGCTGACGGGGGCTGCCATTGCCGCCAGCCTTGTCGCGCTTGGCCAGACAGCAATCACCGCCACGCCCCTGCCCAATCTGGCCCCATGGGGCGCGGGCGAATGGGGCGCGCTGCTGATTTATTCCATCGGCGCGATGGGGATTTCACAGGTTTTGTGGATTATGTCGGTGGGCCGCCTTGGCATTGGCCTGTCGTCCTTGCACATCAACGCAGCGCCGTTCTACGTGATGCTGATCCTGTTCCTGCTGGGCGGGCAATGGCTGTGGGGTCAGGCCGCCGCCGCCTGCCTTGTCGCCCTTGGCGTGCTGATCGCCCAAGGCATCATTCCCTTGCCCAAACTGGCCCGCGCATGAAGACCCTGCATCAATCGCCCACCGATCCCGCCTTTGTGCAAAACCCCTACTCGTTTTATGAGGTGGCGCGCGCAGAGGGCCCCTTCTTTCACTGGGCCGAGTATTCCCTGCCCTGCACACCCAATGCCGCCGCTGTGAACGCCATATTCCGCGACCGCCGCTTTGGCCGCGCCGCCCCGCCCGAATTTGCCCCTGCCATCGCCCCGCATTTGGCCCCGTTTTACGAATTTGAATCCCGCTCGATGCTAGAGTTAGAGCCGCCCAGCCACACCCGCCTGCGCGGGCTGGTGCTGCGCGCCTTCACCTCGCGCCGCATCAGCGCGCTGGCACCCGAGATTACCGCGCTGACGCATCACTTGATCGATACCCTGCCCGCAGGCGAATTCGATTTGCTGCCGCATTTTGCGCAAAAACTGCCCGTCATCATCATCGCCCGCCTGTTGGGTGTGCCCGAGGATATGGCCCCCGATTTGCTGCGCTGGTCGAACGCGATGGTATCGATGTATATGGCCAAACGCACCCGCACCATCGAAGATGCCGCCGTTGCCGCCACGCGCGATTTTACCGATTTTATGCGCGGCTATGTAGATGCACGGCGACTGGAAATTAAACGCGGCAATCCGCGCGATGATCTGATCACCCATCTGATTGCTGCCGAAGAGGGGGGCGAAAAACTCACCACGGACGAGCTGATTTCAACCTGCATTTTGCTTTTGAACGCAGGGCATGAGGCAACGGTTCACACCATTGGCAACGGGGTCAAGGCCATGCTGGAACATGGCGCGCAGGCTGCCATTGCCGCCCCCGAGGCCCTTACCGAAGAAATCCTGCGCCATGACCCCGCGCTGCATATGTTCACCCGCTGGGTGTACGAAGATGTCGATGTGATGGGCCAAACCTTCAAACGCGGCGACCAAGTCGGCCTTCTGCTGGCCGCCGCCAACCGCGACCCGCAAGTTTACGAGGCGCCCGCCGCCTTTAACCCCGCCCGCCCTTTGCACCCCCATGCCAGCTTTGGCGCAGGGCTGCATTTCTGCGTCGGCGCGCCGCTGGCGCGGCTAGAGCTGAACATCGCCCTGCCCATTCTGTTTCAGCGCCTGCCAAATCTGCGCCTTGCCGCCGCCCCAGAATATGCCGATGTCTACCATTTCCACGGGCTAAAGTCGCTGATGCTGCGCGCCTGAATTCTGCCTGCTTCCTAACTCCCCAAATACCTTGGGGGGAGCGCAGCGTGGGGGGCAAAGCCCCCCGTCCCTACACGGGCAGCACGGTGGTTGATTTAATCTCTTCCATACTCAGCAGCGCGGTCACGTTGTAAATCCGCACTTCCGAAATCAGCGCCTGATAGAACGTATCATAGGCCCGCGCGTTTTTGACCCGCACTTTCAGGATATAGTCGATATCGCCCGCAAGGCGGTGCGCCTCCAGCACTTCGGGGCGCGCACGCAGCACTTCTAAAAAGCGGCGCTGCCAATCGGCCTCGTGTTCGGACGTGCGGATCAGCACAAAAAAGCACGCCTCCAGCCCCAGCGCTTCGGCATCCAAAAGCGCGGTTTGCCGCAAGATCACCCCCGTCTCGCGCATCCGCTTGATCCGATTCCACACAGGCGTTTTCGATGACCCCACCGCGCGGGCAATTTCATCCAAAGATTGCGAGGCATCCTCTTGCAAAACACCAAGGATTTTCCGATCAAGCTCGTCCAACTGGGCAGCCATTCGCGCGCACCTTCTTTTTGCAGAACCATGTTCCTTCTGCCCCTACATTTGGAACGATCTTCCCTTTTTGCAAGGGGATATGGTCAAATCCTAGGAAAATATCCTATATTGAGGCTAAGTTTTACCCGTCGAAGGCCTGTAATGTATACCCCGATCAATCATCCCGGCCCGCGCGGCCCCTTCGTGACATTTGTCGGCGCGGGGCCTGGAGCTGCGCAGCACCTCACGTTGGGGGCGTATCATGCGCTACAAGGCGCGGATGTGGTCATCCATGACCGCCTTGTCGGCCCCGAAGTGCTGGCGCTGATCCCCGCGCATACCCCGCGCGTTGATGTGGGCAAAGAAGGTTTTGGCGCGCAGGTGGCGCAGGAAGATATCAATGCCGCCCTAATCGCCCATGCCAGCGCAGGCGCGCATGTGGTGCGGCTAAAAGGCGGGGATACGGGTATTTTTGGGCGGCTGGATGAAGAGATTTCTGCGCTGGAAGACGCTGGCATCGCCTATGCCATTCAGCCGGGCCTGACCGCGGCCAGCGCAGCGGCGGCGGCCATTGGACAATCGCTGACCCAGCGCGGGCGCAACGCGGCCCTGCGCATCGTCACGGGCCACGACATGGCAGGTTTTGCCGACCAAGACTGGCGCGGTCTGGCCCAGCGCGGCGAGGTTGCGGCCATTTATATGGGCAAAAAATCGGCCCGTTTCATCCAAGGTCGGCTGATGATGCATGGCGCGGGGGCGGACACGCCTGTGACGCTGGTTGAAAACGTCTCGCGGCCAGATCAACGCATCATCGCTTGCACTTTGGCCACATTTGCGGCACATGCCGCTGGCCTTTCAGGCCCCGCCGTTATTCTGCTGGGCCTAGCCCCCCGCGCCGCCCATCAACATATTTCCCATTTGCAAGAGGCACAGGCATGAGCCGCAGCTTTACACCCAAAGTCGTTACCGCCAATGACCTGCGCCTTGGCGATGTGGTCTATTTAACCCAATCTGGCCAATGGTCGCGCCTGCACCACGAGGCTGCGCTTTACACGGCAGAGGATGCTGCAAACGCCGCCCTTGCCAGTGCCGCCGCGCAGTCGCTGATTGTGGTTGGCGTCTATCTTGCCGATGCCAAAGCAGGGCCAAACGGGCCAGAGCCTGTGCATTTCCGCGAGGCGTTCCGCACGCGCGGCCCGTCGAACTATGCCCATGGTAAGCAAGTCGATTTGGGCAAGCAAGTCGATTTGGGCAAGCAAGTTGATCTGCAAGAACCCGCAAAGGTGGCGTGATGTACAGCTATTCCGATTTTGACGAAGGTTTTGTGCGCACGCGCGTGGCGCAGTTTACGGGCCAAGTCGCCCGCCGATTGGATGGCAGCCTGACGGAAGAAGAATTCCGCCCCCTGCGCCTGATGAACGGGCTTTATCTGCAATTGCACGCCTATATGCTGCGCGTGGCCATTCCCTATGGCACGCTATCCCCGCGCCAAATGCGCCAACTGGCGATGATTGCAGATACCTATGATAAGGGCTACGGCCATTTCACCACGCGCCAGAATATCCAGTTTAACTGGCCCAAACTGCCCGATGTGCCCGCCATTTTGGGCGCGCTGGCAGATGTGGAAATGCATGCCATTCAAACTTCGGGCAACTGCGTGCGCAATGTCACCGCTGACCATTTCGCGGGCGCTGCGGCGGATGAAATTGAAGACCCCCGCCCCTATGCCGAACTTTTGCGTCAATGGTCAATGGATCACCCCGAATTCCAATTCCTGCCGCGCAAGTTTAAAATTGCCATCACAGGCAGCCCTCATGACCGCGCTGTGACCCGAGCGCATGATATTGGCCTGCGTATGGTGCGCAATGCCACTGGCG
>JAIXVS010000036.1 GCA_027482795.1 Rhodobacter sp. | reverse complement strand
CCGATCAGCAAAAGTTCCCCAACCCCGTCCACATCCAAAATATGGAACGGGTCTTCGGGGAAAACGCCCTGTTGGACATAGGTATTCATAAACCGCCCCGCATCATCGCGCGATAAACCATAGGTCATCTGCGTCAGATCGTTGGTTCCAAATGATAAAAAGCTGGCATGTTGGGCAATATCCCCCGCCCGCAGGGCCGCGCGCGGCGTTTCCACCATCACACCCAGCTTAAATTCAAAATCCACCCCCGATTTGGCGCGCACTTTGGCGGCAATCGTGTCGATATGGGATTTGACCAGTTCCACCTCGCGCCGCGCAGACACCAGCGGAATCATGATTTCGGGAACAACGGGGGTGCCTTTGCGGGCCAGTTCCACCGTCGCCTCAAAAATCGCTTGGGCCTGCATCGCGTAAATTTCGGGCAAAACCACGCCCAACCGCACCCCGCGCATCCCCAGCATGGGGTTAAATTCGGCCAAAGCCTCGGCGCGGCGGATCACGTCTGACAGAGGCTTGTCCAGCGCCTCGGCAAGTTCGCGCAAACCCTCGCGCGAATGGGGCAGAAATTCGTGCAAGGGCGGGTCGAACAGGCGGATGCACACGGGCAATCCCGCCATAATTTCAAACAATTGCACAAAATCGGCGCGCTGCATCGGCAGCAATCGCGCCAGCGCCGCCGCACGGTCGGCGGATGTATCGGCAAAGATCATCTCGCGCATCACCACAAGGCGGTCTTCGTCAAAGAACATATGCTCCGTGCGGCACAGCCCAATGCCTTGCGCCTGAAACTGCCGCGCCGTGGCGGCATCGGATGGCGTGTCGGCATTGGCGCGAATGCCAATATCGCGAAACTCGTCCGCCCAAGTCAGCAGCCGCTGAAACCCATCATCCAAGCTGGGGGCCAACATATCGGCAGCGCCCGCCAGCACCTCGCCCGTGCTGCCATCGACGGTGATGATATCGCCCTCGGCCAAGGTGCGGCCATCTGCGATGATCTTTTTATCCTTGCCATCCACGCGAATAGACGCGCCCACCACACAAGGCAGACCAAGGCCGCGCGCAATCACCGCCGCATGGCTGGTAACCCCGCCGCGTTCGGTCACAATCGCCGCCGCCGAATTCATGCCGCGAATATCTTCGGGCGCAGTTTCGCGGCGCACCAAAATGCACGCCTCGCCCCGCGCCGCACTGGCCTGCGCGCCCTGCGATGAAAACACAATCCGCCCCACCGCAGCACCAGGGCTGGCGGCAATCCCCTTGGCCAGCACATCGCGCGGGCTGCGCAAGTCGACCTGCGGGTGCAGCAGTTCTGACAGCGCGCGCGGCTCTACCCGCAGCACGGCCTCTTGGCGCGAGATGACCCCATCATCAGCCAAAGCCACCGCAATTTTCAGCCCCGCGCGCGCCGATCGCGGGGTTTTCACCGCGTCCAGCACGGCCAGTTTGCCATCCTCGATGGTAAACTCAATCATCATCTCTTCGCGCAGCTTAGTGCGGCCCGTTTGGCCATGCTGTAAAAGCTGCGCAAAAATCTGCGGCGCAATATCTTGCAAAGACGCGCCGCGCGGATCATGGGTCAGGTACATCGCCTCCTCGCCCGCCTTGGCATCAAAGCGCTGGCTTTGGGATAGGTAGCGGCCCGTAATCTGCGCATCCCCCGTGATGGGGTCGATAAACTGAATAACCCCCGTGCCCGAAATACCCTGCCCAATGCCTTGCGCCATTTCCTGCACAATCAGGCCAAGGGGCGCCTCTGGCGGCGCGCCCTTGGCTTGGCGCAAAAGGCGCGCCGTCGTCCCCTCCCACGCGCGCGCCATCGACCGCAACACTTCGGACAGTTGCTGCGTGGCGGTTTCGGGGAACGGTGCCTCCATTTCCCGCTCGTATTGCGCAAGCGCCTCTTTCAGGGCGGCACTGCTGGGGGTGCTGGCCGCAAACATATCAGGGTCAAGGCGGGCCACATGGGTGGCATAGCTTTGGATAAAGCGCAGATACAGCGCATCCGCCGCCGCTTGGCCGTGAGTTTTAATCAGCCCCGCATGGCGCTGCGCATTCATGCCAATATTCAAAACCGTGGCAGGGCCGCCCCAATCGGGGTTCACAGGGCTGCACCGCACCGAAACCAGCGCACCATCACCAAAATGCGCCAAAACGCCTGCGCAATCCACCATCTGCCCCGCCGCAATCGCGCGGATCGTGGCGGCAGGCAGGGCGATGGATTTGGGCACAGGCATACCAATGCGCACCATGCGCTGTAGGCATTTGGCCCGCCAGCCATGCGCAAGGGTCAGAATGGCGGAACTGGGGGTAATCTCGGTAAACTCGGTCACTTTGGTCTTTCTGCGGCGGCAAGGATGTGGCTTTGCACATGCAGCATACACAGGGGGGCGAAGGGTGCAAGGGTTTAGGGCAGAGGCGCGGGCTTCAGCCCCCCCGCGCCGCGCCGGCGGCACCTGCGGAAGCGGGGGTTTCACACCCCCGCGCCCCCGTGGGATATTTGTGAAGAAAAGAAGCAGGGCCGCGTTTCTTTTCTTTGCAAATATCCTCGGGGGGTGAGCGAAGCGAGGGGGGCGCGAGCGCCCCCCTTTTGGCGCTGGACCCCGTCCTAGCCTTCCAGTTTCGAGAAATCCGCCACGCCAGCGCATAGCGCGCGGATGCGGTGCAAAAGGTTCAGGCGGTTGCGGCGCAGAATTTCGCTGTCGGCGTTCACCTGAACATCCGTAAAGAAAGCATCAATCGGCGCGCGCAGGGCGGCCATGGCCGACATGGCGGCGGCGAAATCTTCGCCTGCCATCGCAGGGGCGATTTTGGCATCGGCTGCGTCAAGGGCGGCGAACAGGGCGCGCTCGCTGTCCGTTTCGGCAAACTTAATATCTGCGCCGAACGAGTATTCAACGCCATCCTTAGCCTCAGCCTGCGCCAAGATATTCGCGGCGCGTTTGGCCCCTTGCAACAGGTTGGTGCCATCGTCGGTTTTGAGGAAAGCCGCCAGCGCCTCGGCGCGTTTGACCAGCAGGGTGAGGTCATCGTTGTTTGGCATGGCGAGGCAGGCCTCGATGATATCGGGGCGGATGCCTTGGTCTTTCAGGAAAACTTTGAGGCGGTCGTGGAAGAACGCGAGAAGGTCGGCGTCATCTTTCGCAGTTTTTCCCTCTGGGATATTCTCGACACCACCGACGGCTTTGGCCATGGGAATCAAAATGGAAATGTGTTTTCCGAAGATATTAAGCAACCCAACCCGCACCCCATTCCCCAGCACCAACCGTATCACCCCCAACGCCGCGCGGCGCAGCGCAAACGGGTCTTTCGACCCCGTAGGTTTTTCATCAATCGCCCAGAACCCTGTCAGCGTGTCAATCTTATCAGCCAGCGCCACGGCCACGGAAACGGGATCGGTCGGCACGGAATCGCTTTCGCCCTTTGGCCGCCAGTGGTCGCGCGCGGCCAGTGCCACCGCTTCGGGCAGGCCAGCCTCGCGGGCATAATACATGCCCATCAACCCCTGCAATTCGGGGAACTCGCCGACCATCGCAGAACGCAAATCGGCCTTGGCCACCTTTGCCGCCTGTTCGGCAATATCGGCATCCGCGCCCACCATCGGCGCAATCTCGCGCGCCAGCGCGGCAATGCGATCAATCCGCGCCTTTTGGCTGCCCAGTTTGTTGTGAAAGGTCACGCTATCCAGCGCGTCCAGCCATTCCCCCATGCCCGCCTTCGCCACGCGCAGGTCATTCTCCCAAAAGAACCGCGCATCAGACAGGCGGGCGGTAAGAACCTTTTGGTTCCCCTTCAAAATCACCGCGCCGTGGTCACTTGGCTGGGTATTGGCCACAGTGATAAACCCCTCGATCCGCCCCGTTTTGGGGTTGCGGGCGGAAAAGAATTTCTGATGCTCGCGCATCGATGTTTGCAGCACTTCGGGCGGCAGGCCCAAAAACGCCTCATCAATGCGCCCCATCAGCGGGACGGGGTGTTCGACAAGGCCCGCGACTTCCGCCAGCAAAGCGCGGTCTTCCACCACGTCCATCCCCGCCGCAAAGGCCAGATTTTGCGCGCCTTGCCAAATGGTGGCTTCGCGTTCCGCACTATCCAGCATCACAAAGGCGCGTTTCAGTTTGGCGGTGTAATCGTCAAAACTCGTCACGCTAAACCGCGCGGGGGCCAAAAAGCGGTGGCCAGCGGTGGTATTACCTGATGCGATGCCATCAACCGACAGGGGCACAACCTCTGCACCCGCCTCGTCTGTGAGCAGGCACAGGATAGAATGCAACGGGCGCACCCAGCGCAGGTTGCCAGACCCCCAGCGCATGGATTTCGGCCATGGGAAGTTGCGGATCGTATGCTCCAACACCTCGGCAATAATCGGGGCGGCGGGGCGGCCAGGTTTTTTGATGACGGCAAAGTACACTTGGCCCTTTTTATCATCGCGGATTTCAAGCTGGTCTTTCGACAGCCCCGTGCTGCGCAAAAACCCTTCTAGCGCGGCATCGGGTGCAGTTGTTGCGGGGCCTTTGCGTTCCTCAACCGTTGCCGCGGAATGGGCCGACAGCCCCTCAATCGCCAGCGCCAGGCGGCGGGGGGTGGAATGGGCACCTGCGCCTGCATAAGTCAGCCCCGCCTCGACCAAGCCATTGGTGACAAGGGTTTTCAGATCTTCGCGCGCGCGCGCTTGCATCCGCGCGGGGATTTCTTCGGAAAACAGTTCAATCAGCAGGTCGGCCATATCACTCTACCTTATCAGGCGTTTGGGCGGGTGTTTCGGGCGCGGCAGCAGCCGCGGCACCCGTATAGGCATTGGCGGTTTCGGGGGCGATTTGGTGCCACGCATAGGCGCGCCCATCGGGGAACACCGCCACCACACGGTCAATCTGCGGCGCAATTTGCGATTGCGACAAAAACGCCAGCGCCGTGCCCTCTTCCAGCGCCTCGCCAATGGCATTGGCGTCAAAGCAATCAAACCACGACGGCGCGGTCAACGGCACCGCGCCCTCATAGGACACATAGGTTTCCGTCAGCATCGCAAGGGTCATCGGCGTGGTAAAACAGGCGCGAAATTTCATTGGCACGCTGGCGGAATCAATGCCCTCAATGGTTTGCACCAAAATCGGCTCTGGCAGGCCAGATTCGATAGGGGTCAGCAGAATTTCCTGCGACGGCACAAATTGCGCAGGTTCGTAATAGGCATATTCCTGCAACCAATACATCGAAATGCCAGCCGCCACCCCGATCAGCACGATGCCACCTGCAATGAATTTACCCGCATTCACGCTATAACCTCGGCATCCTTGCCCGCTTCCGTCAGGCGAAACGCATCAGCGCATTTCTTGGCCAAGGCCCGCACGCGGCCAATATAGGCCTGCCGTTCGGTGACCGAAATCACCCCCCGCGCATCCAAAAGGTTGAACAAATGGCTGGCCTTGATCGTTTGGTCATAGGCGGGGTGGGCCATGATAATCGTCTTTCCCGTTTTGGGGTCAAGCGGCGGAAAATCCAGCAGCCGCTGGCATTCTGCCTCGGCATCTTCAAAATGGCGCAAAAGCTGCGCCGTATCGGCCCCGTCAAAATTGTGGCGGCTGTATTCTTCCTCGGTCTGGCGGAAAATATCGCCATAGGTCAGCGGAATGGGTGCATCGGGCGCGTTAAACGGCATGTCCATCACATGATCCACGCCCAAAACATACATCGCCAAACGTTCCAAACCATAGGTCAACTCGCCCGAAACTGGGCGGCAATCATGCCCGCCAACCTGCTGGAAATAGGTGAACTGCGATACTTCCATCCCATCGCACCACACTTCCCAGCCCAGACCCCACGCGCCCAAAGTTGGGCTTTCCCAGTCATCTTCAACAAAGCGGACGTCGTGCAGGCTGGCATCAATGCCAATTGCGGCCAAACTGCCCAGATACAATTCTTGCATATCGGGCGGGGATGGTTTGATAATCACCTGATACTGGTAATAATGCTGCAAACGGTTGGGGTTTTCGCCGTAGCGCCCATCGGTTGGGCGGCGCGAAGGCTGCACATAGGCCGCAGCCCACGCCTTTGTGCCCAACGAACGCAGCGTCGTCGCGGGGTGAAAGGTGCCAGCCCCCACTTCCATATCATAGGGCTGCAAAATGGCGCAGCCCTTGTCCGCCCAATAAGATTGCAGGCGCAAAATGATCTCTTGAAAACAGCGCGGGGCAGTGCTGAGGACGGCCATCGGGATCACCCTTATCAAAGTTTGGCATTGCATAGGCAAGCGGGCGCAAAGGGTCAATGCGGCATAGGGTGCAACGGGTCGATTTTGCAGCAAATTGGCCGCAGTCTTGCATTATCCATGTGCATCGGCGCATAGCGCTGTTAATCTTTACAAGATTCGCAAATAGCAGCTGCAAAAGGGAAAAACATGGCAGGGTTACGGGGCATTTGGGCGGCATGTCTGGCGCTGGCATTGGTGGGGTTTGCGGCTGTGCCCGCTGCAACCGCGCAAGACGGCCCTGCATGGATCCATCTGGAAGCGCTTCCAGACCTTGCCAGCGCCGAAGAGCGCGCGCGCGCCTATAGTGCCGCTTTGGGCGCTGTGTCGGGCTATCGGCTTGGCAGCAAATGGTATCTTGTCGCCCTAGGCCCGCTTGCGCCAGCCGAGGCGGCAGGCAAAATGGCCACCCTAAAGGCGTCAGGGCAAATTCCGCGCGATGCCTATATCACCGATGGCAGCGATCACGGGGCGCAGTTTTGGCCCGTGGGCGCCACGGCAACGGCAGCCCCTGCTGGGGCAGAAACCGCCGCAACAGACCCTGCCGCAACCAGCCCGCTGGAACCCCCACCGCCCCCCGCCCCTGCCGACGAAACCATCGATCAGGCGCAGGCCAGCGAAGCGGCCCTATCGCGCGATGATAAGGCCGAATTGCAGCGTTCTTTGCAATGGTATGGGTTTTACGAAGGCGCGTTAGACGGCAGCATTGGCCGCGGCACCCGCGCATCAATGGCCGCATGGCAAACGGCCATGGGATACGAGCCAACGGGCGTGCTGACCAGCCTGCAACGCAGCACCTTGGTCGCAAACCACAAGGCAGATGAGGCCGAGTTTGGCTTTACCCCCACAACCGAGGGCGAAGCTGGGATCGAGTTTTCCCTACCCTCCGCCATGCTGGAATTCGATCATTACGAGCCGCCTTTCGTGCATTATACGGCCAAAGACGGATCAAAACTGCGTCTTTTGCTGATTTCTGAACCAGGCGACGGGGACACTTTGGCAGGCCTTTACGATCTTTTGCAAACGCTAGAAGATGTGCCCGCAGCAGGAACGCGTAGCCTGCAAGACAGCGAATTCACCATCAACGCCGCCTCTGATAGCGTGGCCTCGTTCGCCACTGCCAAAACCAGCAAAGGCACGATCAAAGGCTATCTTTTGGTGTGGGAGCCCACGCAGGCCGAAACGGCGCAGCGTATTTTGGCAACCCTTGCCAGCACATTCCGCAGCACGGGCGATCAGGTTTTAGACCCTGGCCTTGTGCCGCTGGATGATGCCATTAAGGCGGGTGTTATGGCGGGTATGGCGGTGAAAGAACCCACTGCCGTTGTCTCGGGCATTTATGTGGATGCAAAGGGCATGGTGCTGACGCAGGCCGATGCCGTGGCCACCTGCGCAAAGATCACCCTCGATAATATCTTAGATGCCGAAGTGGTGGCGCGTGATGCCGCCCTTGGCGCGGCCATTTTGCGCCCCCTTTCGCCTGCATCGCCCTTGGCCGTGGGCTTTCCCGCAACCGAAACCTTGGGCGCAGGCGCAGGCGTGCTGCTGGCGGGCTATTCCCTGCCATCGGGCCTGCCAGCCCCCGTTCTGACCTTTGGCCAAGTGCAGGCCGCAGGTGGGCCAAGCGGCGAGGCGGGCCTGCTGACCCTAGCCGCCAATGTCACCCCGCACGATTTCGGCGGGCCGGTGCTAAATGACAAGGGCGCGCTTTTGGGGATGATATTTGGCACGGAAGTTGGCGGCAAATCCCTGCCCGCTGGCATCTCGCTGGCCCGCGACGTGGCCAGCCTTGCGCCGCTTTTGGCGCAGGCAGGCGTGGCGACAAGCGTCAGCGATGTTGCAGCGGCGGCGCTGTCGCCTGACGCGCTGAATGCCGCAGCGATGGGGATGACAGTGCAGGTCGCCTGCTGGCCTTAATGGCTGGCGGGCGTATTGCAGATGTAGTTACAGATGCAATACGTATAACATACGCGTGCAATACGCCTGCAATACGCGAAAAAGCACAAAAACGGCGCGCAGATCACCCTGCGCGCCGTTTCATTTTCTGGGGCGTGTTGGCCCCAAATATCAGCCCACGTGATACAGGCTTGCGAACAAACGCGGGTCTAATGATGTCTGCGCAAAGGTTGGCCCTTGCGTCAAAACCGACACCGCATCATGGCTGTGCAGGCTTTCCTGATGGCTGGCCACAATCCGAAAATCTCCAATGCGATCATCGGCTTGCAGGGCGGCGCAGAAGCTGCGCACAGCATCTTCGACGAAAATCGGGTTGGCTGCGTTCAGTTCGGCAAAGGCCTGCTCATCCTCGCGCTTAACCATAACTTGCGTCTCGGTCGGCACAGCTGCACGGGCAATTTCGATCAGGTCTTCAAACCACAAAACCGCCCCCGCCGCCATTTCCACCGATATCCGCGCCACTGACCGCTGGCTATGCGGCGTCGCCAACTGCCCCCGCGTCATCCGCGCATGTTCGGACAATTCAAGGCTGCACGGGCAGGTGCTGGAATAGACAAAATCCAAATGCATCAAGCGCTTACGCACGCCCGCCACTTCGACCAGTTCCAGCGCAATGTCGTAATACTGCCAGCCTTTCAGCCCAGACCGCAGGCTGGGCACCTGCAACGGATAGGACAGGCGCATTTGAATCCGCGCATCAAAACTGCCCAAATCGCGCATATAATCATCCAGCGCCGCCTCGATCACGCCAAAGGAAAACTCGGCCTCGGCATGGGCATAGAACGAGCGCATGATGCGCGACATATTGATGCCCTTTTTCTCGGCCTCAAGGCTGACAGTGCCCGTCACGGATGTTTCCAGCAGCACTGGCGCGCCAAGCTTGGTCTTATAGCGCAGGGGCAAACGAAAGTTGGAAATGCCCACATGCTGGATCAGCTGCTTTGCGCCGCGGATCAGGCTGGACGGGCCATTTTGTAAATCTGGCAGACTGTCTTTGTAGGCATTTGTGACAGCAAAATCAGCAGGATAGTCGCGCGACAACACAGGATAACCGCCGCCTAAAAGCGAAAGCGCGCCAGCATCCAGCGCGGCAATCTCTGCCTCGGACGCGCGTGCGGCCCATGTGCGCAGAACTGCCAGCGCAGCCGCAGCTTCGTCCGTGCTGGGCGCAAGCCCCGCATCCGAAAAATGAATATTCACGACTAATCCCCCAATACAGCCTAAGGTTGCACGTCGCCATTTAAACCCTAAGGCGAAGCTTTCAACCGATGTCCAGAGTATACGCAGAAATTACCCGATCAGATCACAACAAAGCGACAATGCTTCAGACAGAAATCGCATCCAACCCGCGAGACAGATCACTGATCAAATCTTCCGTATCTTCTAATCCAACTGACAAACGAATCAACCCTAAGGTGATTCCCATCACATCTTTTTGTTCAGGTGACAGGCGCGAATGGGTGGTTGTGGCGGGATGGGTCGCAATTGATTTTGCATCGCCCAGATTGTTGGAAATCTTAATAATCTGCAATGCGTTACAAAAAGCAAAGGCTGCCTCTTTTCCGCCTTTCAGATCAAAGGTGACCAAAGTGCCGCCTGCCCCGCCCATCTGTTCCATCGCTAGCGCATGCTGGGGATGGCTGGGCAATGTCGGGAACCGCACGAAGTTTATCCGCGAATCACCTTCCAGCGCGCGGGCGATGGTTTCGGCACTGGCGGCCATCGCGCGGCAGCGCAAATCCAGCGTGACCATACCGTTCAGCATGATCCACGAGGTGAAGGGCGACATCGCGCCGCCCGTATGTTTCATATAGGGTTCAACGGTTTTGCGAATAAATTCGCGCGATCCGCAAATGACCCCGCCCAGCGCACGGCCCTGCCCGTCAATATGTTTGGTGGTGGAATAAACCACAACATCCGCGCCCTGATCTACAGCGCGGCTGAAAATTGGCGTGGCAAAAACGTTATCGACAATTACCAACGCGCCCACCGCATGGGCAATTTCCGACACGGCGCGAATATCGACCAGTTCCAACGTGGGGTTGGACATAGATTCGAAAAACACGGCTTTGGTGCCTGCCCGCACTGCGCTGCGCCATTCATCCAAATTCGCGCCGTCCACGAAGGTAACTTCAACGCCAAAGCGGCACAGCACCTCGTCCAGCACATAATGGCACGATCCAAACAGCGCGCGAGAAGACACCACATGATCACCCGCGCGCAGCATGGATGTCAGCACGCCCGACACTGCCGCCATACCGCTGGCCGTGGCAAAGGCGTCTTCGCAGCCCTCTAATGCCGCAATGCGTTCTTCAAACATGCGGGTGGTGGGGTTGCCATAGCGGGCATAAATAAATTCATCCTCGCCCGCAGCAATAAACCGCGCTTCGGCTGTTTCGGCATCTGGGTAGACAAAGCCTTGGGTCAGAAAAATCGCTTCGGCCATCTCGCCATATTGGCTGCGGCGGCTGCCCTGATGCACAAGCTGCGTGCGCGTTTTCCAATCGTTCGACATATCGGCCCCCTAGACCAAAATAAAAAGCCCCGAAACCAACGGGCTTCGGGGCAATAACCCTAACCCTTTTAGCGGAATGTTTAACGTGGCCCGCAATTTGGTAACAAAGCGCCACGGGATTCACATAGCCCTTGGGGCCTGCTTGGTCAACCACCCACAAGGGGTTGTGAAT
>JAIXVS010000202.1 GCA_027482795.1 Rhodobacter sp. | reverse complement strand
GCAAACCGTGACGAGGATGATTTCCTTGAACTGGCAGGCAATGTGACCAAGGGCGTTCCAATTGCCACCCCCGTTTTCGACGGGGCCAAGGAATCGGATGTGAACGATGCGCTCAAACGCGCAGGGTTCGACACTTCGGGTCAATCGGTGGTATTCGATGGCCGCACGGGCGAGCAATTCGCCCGCAAGGTCACAGTGGGCGTGAAATATATGCTGAAACTTCACCACTTGGTGGATGATAAGCTGCACGCACGCTCGACTGGCCCCTACAGCCTTGTCACGCAGCAACCCTTGGGCGGTAAGGCCCAATTCGGGGGCCAGCGTCTGGGCGAGATGGAGGTTTGGGCACTGGAAGCCTATGGCGCGGCCTATACCTTGCAAGAAATGCTCACCGTCAAATCCGACGATGTGGCAGGCCGCACCAAGGTTTATGAAAGCATCGTCAAAGGCGAAGACAATTTCGAGGCGGGCGTGCCCGAATCGTTCAACGTCTTGGTCAAAGAAGTGCGCGGCCTTGGCCTGAATATGGAACTCCTGGATGCGGAGGAGGAATAGCGGATTTAGCGGCAGGCGCGCCAGCGCGCGCCCGCCACGATCTGCCACCCTTCCCCGCGCCCCAATTTTGTAGGATTTGGACATGAACCAGGAACTGACCAACAACCCGTTTAACCCCGTTGCCCCCGTCAAAACCTTTGACGAGATCAAGGTCTCCCTTGCCTCGCCCGAACGGATTTTGTCGTGGTCGTTCGGCGAGATTAAAAAGCCAGAAACCATCAACTATCGCACGTTCAAGCCCGAACGCGATGGCCTGTTCTGCGCCCGTATCTTTGGCCCCATCAAAGATTACGAATGCCTGTGCGGCAAATACAAACGCATGAAATATCGCGGCGTTGTCTGCGAAAAATGCGGCGTCGAAGTCACCTTGCAAAAGGTGCGCCGCGAACGGATGGGCCATATCGAACTGGCATCGCCCGTAGCGCATATTTGGTTCCTGAAATCGCTGCCCAGCCGTATCGGCCTGATGCTGGATATGACGCTGCGCGATTTGGAACGTATCTTGTATTTCGAAAACTATGTGGTGATCGAACCAGGTCTGACCGATCTGACCTATGGTCAGTTGATGACCGAAGAAGACTATCTTGATGCGCAAGACCAATATGGCGCAGACGCGTTCACCGCCAATATCGGCGCAGAAGCGATCCGCGAAATGCTGGCTGCCATTGATCTGGACAGCCTTGCCGAACAGTTGCGCGCCGATTTGAAAGAAGCCACGGGCGAATTGAAGCCCAAGAAAATCATCAAGCGTTTGAAGATTGTGGAAAGCTTTGTCGAATCGGGCAACCGCCCCGAATGGATGGTGCTGACCGTTCTTCCCGTGATCCCGCCAGAACTGCGCCCCTTGGTGCCGCTGGATGGGGGCCGCTTTGCGACATCGGATTTGAACGATCTGTATCGCCGCGTGATTAACCGCAACAATCGCCTCAAGCGTCTGATCGAACTTCGCGCGCCCGATATTATCGTGCGCAACGAAAAGCGTATGCTGCAAGAGGCTGTCGATGCGCTGTTTGACAACGGCCGCCGTGGCCGCGTGATTACGGGCACCAACAAGCGCCCGCTGAAATCGCTGTCCGACATGCTAAAGGGCAAGCAGGGCCGTTTCCGCCAGAACCTTTTGGGTAAGCGCGTCGATTTCTCGGGCCGCTCGGTCATTGTGACGGGCCCCGAATTGAAACTGCACCAGTGCGGTTTGCCGAAAAAGATGGCTTTGGAATTGTTCAAGCCGTTCATCTATTCGCGCCTTGAAGCCAAGGGCCTGTCCAGCACCGTTAAACAGGCGAAAAAGCTGGTGGAAAAAGAGCGTCCCGAAGTGTGGGATATCTTGGACGAGGTGATCCGCGAACATCCCGTGCTGCTGAACCGCGCGCCAACGCTGCACCGCCTCGGGATTCAGGCGTTCGAGCCGATCCTGATCGAAGGCAAGGCCATTCAGTTGCACCCGCTGGTCTGCTCGGCCTTTAACGCCGACTTTGACGGCGACCAAATGGCCGTTCACGTGCCGCTATCGCTGGAAGCCCAGCTAGAGGCGCGGGTTTTGATGATGTCCACGAATAACGTGCTCTCGCCCGCCAACGGCGCGCCTATTATCGTGCCATCGCAAGATATGGTCTTGGGCCTGTATTACGCCACGATGGAGCGTAAGGGCATGGTCGGCGAAGGCATGAAATTTGCCGATATTGACGAGGTGGAACATGCCCTTGCCGCAGGCGAGGTGCATCTGCACGCCAAAATTCAGGCCCGTCTGCGCCAAGTGGACGAGCATGGCAATATCGTCTGGAAGCGGTTTGACACCACACCTGGCCGTCTGCGTTTGGGCAACTTGCTGCCGCTGAACGCCAAAGCGCCGTTTGATCTGGTCAACCGCCTGCTGCGCAAGAAAGATGTGCAAACTGTGATCGACACTGTTTACCGCTATTGCGGCCAAAAGGAATCGGTCATTTTCTGCGATCAGATCATGACATACGGCTTCCGCGAGGCGTTCCGCGCGGGCATTTCCTTTGGCAAAGATGACATGCTGATCCCCGATACCAAATGGGACATCGTGGACGAAGCCCGCGATCAGGTGAAAGCCTATGAACAGCAGTATATGGACGGCCTGATTACGCAGGGCGAGAAGTATAACAAGGTCATCGACAGCTGGTCAAAGTGCAACGACAAAGTGACCGAAGCCATGATGTCGACCATTTCGGCTGTAAAGAAGGACGCGAATGGCGCGGAAATGGAACCGAATTCGGTTTACATGATGTCCCACTCGGGTGCGCGCGGGTCTGTGACCCAGATGAAACAGCTGGGCGGGATGCGCGGTTTGATGGCCAAACCTTCGGGCGAGATTATCGAAACGCCGATCATTTCGAACTTTAAGGAAGGCCTGACCGTTCTTGAATACTTTAACTCGACCCACGGCGCGCGGAAGGGCCTTGCCGATACCGCGCTGAAAACGGCGAACTCGGGCTATTTGACCCGCCGTTTGGTAGACGTGGCGCAAGATTGCATCATTCGCTTGCATGATTGCGGCACGGAACGTGGCATCACTGCCGATGTGGCTGTGAAAGATGGTGTGGAATCTGCGCCATTGTCCGAACGTGTTCTGGGCCGTGTTGCGGCGGAAGATATCTGCGTTCCCGGCACGACCGAAGTTATCGTTGGCCGCGGCGAGCTGATTGACGAGCGTCGCGCCGACCTGATCCATCAGGCCAACGTGGCATCGGCCCGTATCCGCAGCCCATTGACCTGCGATGCAGAAGAAGGCGTTTGCGCGCTGTGTTATGGCCGTGATTTGGCGCGTGGCACGCTGGTGAACATCGGCGAGGCTGTCGGCATCATCGCCGCGCAGTCCATCGGCGAGCCTGGCACCCAGTTGACCATGCGCACCTTCCACATCGGCGGCGTGGCGCAGGGCGGGCAGCAATCCTTCCTTGAGGCCAGCCAAGAAGGCCGTATCGAACTGCGCAACCAAAACACGCTGTCAAACGCGTCGGGCGAGCAGATTGTGATTGGCCGTAACATGTCGCTGGCGATCATCGACGATGCGGGCCAAGAACGTGCGGTGCATAAGCTGACCTATGGCGCGAAACTGCACGTCAAAGATGGCGCGCAGGCCAAGCGCGGCGATAAGCTGTTCGAATGGGACCCCTATACTTTGCCAATTATCGCCGAAAAGGCGGGTGTGGCCAAGTTTAAGGACATGATTGCCGGTATCTCGCTGCGCGAGGACACCGACGAGGCAACAGGCATGACACAGAAAATCGTGTCGGACTGGCGTTCGGCCCCCAAAGGCGGCGATCTAAAGCCCGAAGTCATTGTGATGAACCCAGCCACGGGCGAGCCTGTGCGCAATGATGCGGGCAACCCGATCACCTATCCTATGTCGGTGGATGCAATTCTATCGGTGGAAGAAGGCCAAGATCTGCGCCCAGGCGACGTTGTGGCCCGTATTCCGCGCGAAGGTGCCAAGACCAAAGACATCACGGGGGGTCTGCCCCGCGTGGCCGAATTGTTCGAAGCGCGCCGTCCGAAGGACCACGCGATCATCGCCGAAATGGATGGTTACGTGCGCTTTGGCAAAGACTATAAGAACAAGCGCCGCATCACGGTAGAACCCGTGGATGATACGCTGCAAGCCGTTGAATACATGATCCCCAAGGGCAAGCACATTCCTGTTCAGGAAGGCGACTTTGTGCAAAAGGGCGACTATATCATGGACGGCAACCCCGCGCCGCATGACATCTTGCGCATCTTGGGCGTGGAAGCTTTGGCAAACTATATGATCGACGAAGTGCAGGACGTGTACCGTTTGCAAGGCGTGAAGATCAACGACAAGCATATCGAAGTGATCGTGCGCCAGATGCTGCAAAAGTTCGAGATTTTGGACAGCGGCGAGACGACTTTGCTGAAAGGCGAAAACGTCGACAAGCACGAGTTGGACGAAGCCAACCACAAGGCCCATGTCCATGGTATGCGCCCTGCGGTGGCCGAGCCGATTTTGCTGGGCATCACCAAGGCCAGCTTGCAAACGCGCAGCTTTATCTCGGCGGCGTCGTTCCAAGAAACCACCCGCGTGCTGACCGAAGCTTCGGTGCAGGGCAAACGCGATAAGCTGGTCGGCCTGAAGGAAAACGTCATCGTGGGCCGCCTTATTCCAGCGGGCACGGGCGGGGCGACGCGCAATGTCAAGAAAATCGCAACCGACCGCGATACGATTGTCATCGACGCGCGCCGCTCTGATGCTGAAGCGGCAGCAGCACTGGCCGCGCCAGTGGCATCAGATGCTTTTGACGGCGAGCAATCGTAAGCGATCAGGCACAATGCAAAAGGCCCCGTGGGAAACCACGGGGCCTTTTTTTTCAGCGAAACCCTATTGAACAGCAGGCGTGAACATGGGGTTGCCGCTGACTGTTTCGGTCACTTCTTCTTGCAGCACGTCCCAGTGTTCGACAATCAGTCCATCTTCAACACGCAGAATATCCACGCCGATCATCGGCTTTGGCCCAAAGCCCACCACGCGGAAGTGGACGGCAACCAAATTGCCCTCGGCGATGACATTGCCAATTTCATAGGAAAAACCGGGCGGTGGGTTGGTGGCAAACCCGATCACGGTTTCGGGGCCATTGGGGAAATTTGGATTGTGCTGGATATAGTTGGGCGAGAAGAGTTCCTTCACGCGCTCGGGGTTTGGTTCAACGAAAACGGCCGTCAAACCTTCGACGACGATTTCCTTTGGCGTTTGGGCAAGGGCAAAGGTCGCGCTAAGCAGCAAGGGCAGGGTGGCAAGGGCAAGTTTCTTCATGGGAGGCTCCTGTTCAGGTCTCAATATTAAGACAGGTCTCATTTAGTAACTTGCGAGTTTCTTGAAAAGGAGGCATGATTTCATAACAAGGTAATCTACAGGTAACCCATGCGCGACTTTCCCGAAGACAAGGTGCAGGCCCCGCTACAGGGTGGGTTTGACCCGTCCAAATGCCCCGTGCGGATGGTTTTGGCGCATATTGCGGCGAAATGGACGATCTTGATTTTGTTGGAACTGAAAGCGCGCCCGCAGCGCTTTAACGCGCTGGCCCGCGCTGTGCCCGATATTTCCAAGCGTATGCTGACCCAATCGCTGCGCGAACTGGAACGCGATGGCTTGGCATCGCGCAAAGTATACGGAACCAAACCACCCAGCGTGGAATATAGCCTGACTGATCTGGGCATCGGGTTGATGCAGCATTTAGATCAGCTGGCGGGATGGGCAAGCGAGAAACAAGAGGTTATAGCCGAGGCGCGGCAAAGGTTTGACGCCGCTTAACCTTGGATCTGCCCAATGCCTGACAATATGCGCGGTGTTATGTTGATGTGCATCGCCATGTTGGCCTTTGTGGTCAATGACAGCTTTATGAAGGCGGTCAGCCAAGAAATGCCCTTGTTCCAAGCGATTTTTCTGCGCGGGCTGGGGGCCAGCGCGGCGCTGCTGGCCATTGCCTATTACCGAGAGGGGCATTTGCATTTGTGGCCCAAGGGGCCAGATTTGCGGGTGCTGCCCCTGCGCACGGGGGCCGAGATTTTGGCGACGGTTACCTTTCTGACTGCGTTGGTGCATATGCCGCTGGCCACTTTGTCGGCGATTATGCAGGCCTTGCCGCTGGCGGTGACGCTGGCAGCCGCCCTACTGTACCGCGAAAAGATCAGCCTTGCCGTGTGGCTGGCCATTGGGTTTGGTTTTGCGGGCGTGATGCTGATTATCAAGCCAGGTATGGCGGGGTTTGACCGCTGGTCGGTGCTGGGGCTGGTTTCGGTTGCCTGCGTTGTGGTGCGTGATTTGTCCACGCGGCATGTGGCGCGCGATTTGCCTGCAACGACTGTGGCGATTTGGGCTGCGTTGGCGGTGACGGGTTTGGGCGCTGTGGGGATGCTTTTGCAAGGCAGCGCGCCCGTGTCCCTGTTGGCGGGGCTGCAAATTGCGGCCGCTACTGCTGCCCTTGTGGTAGGGTATATCACGGTGGTCAGCATGATGCGCGTGGGCGATATCGCCGTGATCGCGCCGTTCAGGTATACAGCGCTGGTCTGGGCCCTGTTGTTTGGCTGGCTGTTCTTTGATAGCCTGCCCGATATGGCGGCGCTGATCGGCGCTGGCATGGTTGTGGTTTCGGGGATTTACACGCTTTGGCATTCAGCGCGCGGCGCTGCGGCGCAAGCCACCCCCAATGTGGAATAAAATGCGCTGGCTGACCCATTCCCTTGCTATCCCTGTCTTGATCGCGGCATCGATGCTGGTGATCGTGATATTTACACGCTTTCCCCAACTGGATTTAGATCTGGCAAAGCTGTATTTCGTGGATGGTAAATTTGTGCTGAGCAGCAACCCGCTGATCCAT
>JAIXVS010000149.1 GCA_027482795.1 Rhodobacter sp. | reverse complement strand
CGGGGGTGCTGCAATCTTATCTAATTGAAATATCGGCCAAAGTTGCGGGCACTGTGGATGCAGCCACGGGCAAGCCGCTGCTGGATGTAATTGTCGATGCCGCAGGGCAAAAGGGCACGGGCCGCTGGACAGCGATTGAGGCCCAGCATTTGGGCGCGCCCATACCCGTGATTGAAGCCGCCGTTGTGGCGCGCAATATTTCCGCCCGCACCGATGACCGCGCTGCCTTGCAGGCGCTGTTTGGTGCGGGGCCAACGCCGATCCCCGACTTGCCGACCAACGTGATGGAGCAGGCGCTGATCTGCGGCAAAATCCTGTGCTATGATCAGGGCTTTGCGATGATGCAGGCCGCCTCAACCGAGTTTGGCTGGAACCTGCAAGCCCCTGCTATCGCCCGCGTTTGGCGCGAAGGGTGCATCATTCGCAGCGCGATGCTGGACGATATGGCCAGCGCCTTTACAGAAAATGCGGGCCGCGCGCTGATGGCCGCGCCGTTTTTTGCCGAAAAGATCAAAGCCAGCCACATGGCGCTGCGGCAGGTGGTTTCAATCGCCGCCCTGCACGGCATTGCCGTTCCTGCCCATGCGGCTGCACTGGCCTATTTTGATGCCATGCGCACCGCGCGCGGCACGGCAAACATGATTCAAGGCCAGCGCGATTTCTTTGGTCTGCACGGCTTTGCCCGCATCGATGATGGCACCACGGGCAACCACGGGCCATGGGCTGCGGCCTAGACGCGCGCGCATTTTGGGGCGCGCGGCAGATGCGATTCGCAAGGGGTTTTGTCGCGTAAACGAAGGCAGACTTGGCGATGCTAAGGTTATGATTTTTGGTGGCGATGCTGTGGCACCCACAGCCTGCTACACTCAGGCTTTCCGTTCTAATCTAAACTATTGTTTTAATGATATAATCGACACCAGAGCATTAGAATTTCTTCGATCTTCTTGCCTTGCATCCCCAAAATGTTATCGATAACTTTTTTCTTGACTTAAGGCGGCATTACCGCGACTGTGTCTATGTTATCGGTAACCTTGGAGGGGGGCCGATGCATCCTTTGGGGGGAAAGATGCCAGATCAGGGCGGGTTGTTTTTCGACCAAATCGTCAAATCTTTTGGCGGCACGCGCGCGCTGCGCGGCGTATCTTTGCGCGTGGCGCGCGGCGAGATTGTGGCCCTGCTGGGGGAAAATGGCGCGGGTAAATCGACCCTTATCAAAATTATGGGCGGTATCTATGCGCCAAGCAGCGGGCAAGTCACCATCGATGGTGTGCCCTATACCCATATCACAGGCAAATTGCAGACGCGCCAAGCGGTTGCCTTTATTCACCAAGACCTAGGCCTGATCGAATGGATGAGCGTGGCCGAGAATATCGCACTGGCGGTGGGCTATCCCAAACGCGGTGGGCGGATTGATTGGGAACAAACTGACCAAATCGCGCGCGATGCCTTGGCCTTGGTCGAGGCAGATTTTGACCCTGCCGCGCGCGTGTCCAGCCTGACGCGCACCGAAAAATCGCTGGTCGCCATTGCGCGGGCCTTGGCGGTGGACTGCGATTTTTTGGTATTGGACGAGCCTACCGCCAGCCTGCCCGCCGACGAGGTGGACCGCCTGTTCACCGTGCTGCGCCGCCTAAAGGCCAAGGGCGTGGGGATGATCTATGTCTCGCACCGTCTGGACGAGGTGTTTCAAATTTCAGACCGTGTGGCCGTGCTGCGCGATGGGCAGATGGTGGGCACGCGCGAGACGGCACAGACCAGTGCCGAAGACTTGGTCAGCCTGATTGTGGGCCGCAAAACGCGCGATATTGCCCGCCCGCCCGTGCAAGAGGGGCCCGAATTGCTAACGGCTGCCCGCCTTGCGACCCGCGCGGCTGGGCCGATTGATTTGCATATCAGGCGGGGCGAGATGGTGGGGCTGGTTGGCCTGCGCGGTGCGGGGCACGAAGAAATTGGCCGCGCGCTGTTTGGGCTAGAGGCGCATACAGGCCAAATCTTGCTGGAGGGCAGCATCCCTGACTTAACCTCGCCGCGCAGTGCAATGCGGTCTGGCATTGGGTTTGTCGCGCGCGACCGTGTGGTGGAATCGGTCGCCCCTGCCCTGAATATCCGCGAAAATGCGTTTTTGAACCCGCTGGCCACGGGGCGCAAATTGCTGTCATTCATGTCGCATCGCGCCGAAGACACGCTAACCACCCAACTTGGCGCGCGCGTGGGCCTGTCGCCCAACAATCCGCATTTGGCGATTGAGGCGTTGTCGGGCGGCAATCAGCAAAAAATTGTTGTTGGCCGCTGGCTGGACACAAACCGCCGCCTGCTGATCGCCGAAGACCCCACTGCGGGCGTGGATGTGGGCGCAAAGGCGCAGATCTATCATCTGCTGTTTCAGGCCCTTGCCTCGGGGATGGGGGTGTTGGTGGTGTCTACAGATTTCGAGGAAATCGCCAATATCTGCCACCGCGCCATTGTCTTTAGTCGCGGCCAAGTCACCGCTGAAATCAGCGGCGCGGCCCTGTCGACCGAAAGTTTGATTCAAGCTGCCAGCGCAACGGCGGCCTAACGGGAAGAATGTTATGACATCGCTGAAATCTGATGCCTTAGAACCCACGCGTGACGAGCTATCGCGGCTAAGCACCGCCAAACGGCTGCTGCGGCTGGCCCCCGTCTACGGATTGGTCATTCTGACCGTTTTTCTGATTGTGCTGTTTTCGCTGCTGCTGCCAAACACCTTTCCCACGCTGTTGAACCTGCGCGCGATACTGTCGGATAAGGCGATTATCGCGCTGCTGTCATTGGCCGCAATGATCCCCATGGTCGCGGGGCGCATTGACCTGACTGTCGGCTATGGCATTGTTTTATGGCATATTTTGGCGATTTCATTCCAAATCAACTATGGCATGTCTTGGCCCGTGGCGGTGCTGCTGGTGATATTTCTGGGCGTTTTGACAGGGGTGTTCAACGGCATTCTGGTGGAAGTGGCCAAGATTGACGCCTTTATCGCCACGCTGGGCACGGGCACGGTTTTGTATGCCATTGCCCTGTGGCATTCGGGCGGGCGGCAGGTGGTGGGCGAACTCGACCCCAACTTCTATCTGCTAAGCGGCAGTTGGGTGTTTGGGCTACCGATTACGGCCTATTATGTGGCCGTAATCAGCGTGATTATGTGGGTGGTTTTGGAATACACCCCCATTGGCCGCTATCTTTATGCCATTGGTGCCAACCAAAAGGCGGCAGAGCTGAACGGCATTCCCACGCGCAAATTTGTGCTAGCGGCCTTTGTCGCATCGGGCACGTTATCGGCGATTGCGGGGGTGCTGTTGGCATCTAAATTGCGGATCGGGCAAGCCTCGGTCGGGCTAGAGTTTCTGCTGCCCGCGCTGGTGGGCGCGTTTTTGGGATCGACCACCATCAAACCTGGCCGCGTGAATGTGTGGGGCACCATTATTGGTGTGACCATTCTGGCGGTGGGCATTTCGGGCATTCAACAATTCGGCGGATCGTTCTGGGTGGAACCGCTGTTTAACGGCGCGACGCTGCTGATTGCGATCGGCATCGCGGGATATGCGCAGCGCAAAAAGGGCACTGCGCGCAGATAAGACAACCAATCCAAGGGAGGATACTATGAAAAAGCGTATGTTTATCAAGGCCCTGATGGCCACAACACTGCTGGGTGCGCCCGCCTTTGCGCAAAGCGCCTTTGATGGGCCAACCGCGGGGCCAAAGGCCGCCGATGGCAAAACCATTGTGGTGCTGGCTGCCGATTTGAAGAATGGAGGTATTTTGGGCGTGACCACGGGCGTGGAAGAAGCGGCTGCAAAAATCGGCTGGGAAGTGCGGGTTTTGGATGGCGCAGGTTCGGTGCAGGGGCGCACAGCAGCCTTTGGTCAGGCCATGGCGCTGCAACCTGCGGGCATCATCATCAACGGCTTTGATGCAACCGAACAGCAGGCCGCAATTGAAGGCGTAGCGGCGGCCAATATCCCGATGGTATCGTGGCATTCGGGGCCGAAAATTGGCTGCGATGCGCCGGGCGGTATTTTTGCCAACGTGTCGACCGATGCGATGCAAGTGTCGGATGTGGCGGCGAAATGGGCAATTGAAGATGGGGCCAAAGGCGTGGTGATTTTCACCGACAGCACCTATCAAATTGCCATCGACAAGGCTGACCGCATGAAAAAGGGCCTAGAAGATGCAGGCGTGAAAGTGCTGGAATATGTAGACACGCCCATTGCCGAAACGTCGACGCGCATGGGCCCGCTGACCACCACATTGCTGCAAAAATACGGCGCAGAATGGACACATTCGCTGGCAATCAATGATCTGTATTTCGACTTTATGGGCCCTGCCCTTGCCGCCGCTGG
>JAIXVS010000376.1 GCA_027482795.1 Rhodobacter sp. | reverse complement strand
GTTCTGCCAGTATACGAAGAATTGAACGGCCTGCTGTTCTACCCCGTGCAGTACGAAGGCGAAGAATCGTCCAAAAACGTGTTCTACACGGGCGCTGCGCCAAACCAGCAAGCCATTCCTGCGACCGATTATTTCCTGAACGAACTTGGCGTGCAGAAATTCGCGCTGCTGGGCACAGACTATGTCTATCCCCGCACCACCAATAACATTCTGGAAGCCTACCTCATTTCCAAAGGCATTCCCAAAGAAGACATCTTTGTAAACTACACCCCCTTTGGCCATTCGGATTGGTCGAAAATCGTGGCTGACGTTGTGGCCTTGGGCGCCGATGGTAAAAAGGTTGGCGTAATCTCCACCATCAACGGCGATGCGAACATTGGTTTTTACAAAGAACTGGCTGCCGCTGGCATTTCGGCAGATGATATTCCTGTCGTCGCCTTCTCGGTTGGTGAAGAAGAACTGTCGGGTCTGGATACCTCGAACCTTGTCGGCCACTTGGCGGCATGGAACTATTTCCAATCGGCTGACGTTCCTGTGAACGCCGAATTCATCGAAAAGTGGAAAGCCTTCGCTGGCGCTGACCGCGTAACGAATGACCCAATGGAAGCAACCGTGATCGGGTTCCAAATGTGGGTGGCTGCGGTTGAAAAAGCAGGCACGACCGATGTCGATGCCGTGCGCACCGCAATGTATGGCCTCGAGGTTCCAAACCTAACGGGCGGCACCGCCAAGATGCTGCCGAACCACCACCTGACCAAGCCTGTGCTGATCGGCGAAATTCGCGCCGATGGTCAGTTTGACATCGTCAGCCAGACCGAACCTGTTGCTGGCGACGCATGGACAGACTTCCTGCCAGAATCGGCCGTGCTGGAAAGCGATTGGCCAGGTTTGGGTTGCGGGATGTACAACAAAGACACCAAGACCTGTGTTCAGTTGACGTCCAACTATTGACCGCTTCGGGGTGGGGGGGCAGAAATGCCCCCCCACCACATCGGCCCGCGCGCCCTGTCTGCCCCGCGCCGTGTAGGGACGGATGCAATACGCAAAAAATACGCAAAAAATACGCAAACCAGCAGGAATTTAGGCCACTTATGCGCAAGATTTTCTCCCTTCTCGCCCTTGGCCTGATGCTGTGCTTTGGCACCCTTGCCCATGCGCAAACGCCCGCCCAATCTTTGGCCGAAGTCATGGCGCAAAATGCTGATTTCATTGCAAAACCTTCGCGCCAAACCATCGGCCCCGTCATTGCCGCCATCACTGCCACGGGTGATCCTGCCGCCGCCGCCGTTCTGTCTGCATGGGCAGAAAAGGGGCTGGGCCTGCGCAAGGACGGCGCGTTTTTTATCATTACAGATCAGGGGGATAGCTGGGGCTTGACCGACATTTCAGGCAGCCCCGCTGGCACCGCGCCCAAGGCCGACATCACCCAGCTAAAGCCCAATTCAGGCGTGCGCGGCCTTATCGCAGGGGCCTTGGTGCAATTCCAACTGTCCGACCCCAACCCAGCGCGGCGGATCGAGGCGCTAACCGCCATCGCCCGCGCCCCCGAGGAAGGCCACCTTTCCGCCCTGCGCGCCGCTATTTCGGGCGAGGAAGACAGCGATATTCTGGCGCAAAAACAACGACTTGAGCGCTTGCTGACTTTGCAATTCGACGCCGATCCAGCCGCCCGCATTGCCGCGATTGATGGCTTTGGCAGCGATATTGGGCTGGATCTGCGCGCGGCACTAAACCCGCTGCTCGCCACCTCGCGGCAGGCTTTTACCACCCCGCCCGAAGGCGCAAATATTGCCAAAACGCTGGAAATAGGCCGCGATGTTTCGCGCCTAGAGGCCTATGATTTGCTGGTCGCAGCATCCCTTGCCCCCGCCCGACTGACGGTAGAGGATGCGCGTAAGTCACTGGAATCTAACATAGAAAACGGCACAGTTGGCGGAATTGCCGTGACCGACCTTGGCACCCAAACCGCCCGCGATGCCGCCTATTCCGCACTAGAAGCCGCAGGCAAAGTTCCCCCCGCCGCAACCGAGGCGGAGGTGGACGCAGCCCTAGCCGCCCACAGCTTTGCCGATATATACGCCGAGCCGAACGCGCAAATCACCAGCGCCGCCAAATCTGCGCTGGGGCGGATCGAAACCCAACTTGCAGCCATGCAAACCCTTGATTTAACACTCGATGGTCTGTCCCTTGCGTCCATCTATTTCCTTGCCGCCATTGGCCTTGCCATCACCTTTGGCGTGATGCGGGTGATCAACATGGCGCATGGCGAGTTCATTACCATGGGGGCCTATACGGGCTATGTGGTGCAGCTTTTTGTGCCAAATTACACCGTTTCGTTGATTGTCGCGCTGCCCTTGGCCTTTGCGATAACCTTTGGCGCGGGGGTGCTGCTGGAACGCACGGTCATCCGCCATTTGGCCAAGCGCCCCTTGGAAACGCTGCTGGCCACATTCGGTATTTCCATCGCGCTGCAACAACTGTTCAAAAACATCTTCGGGACACAGGCGCGCCCACTGACATCGCCCGCATGGCTGGATGGGGCGTTTGTGCTGAATGATGTTGTGTCGATCAGCTATATCCGCATTGCGATTTTCGTTATGGCGCTGATTTTCCTTGGCCTTTTCCTGTTGATGATGAAGCGCACCTCGCTGGGCCTGCATGTGCGGGCGGTTACCCAAAACCCCGCTATGGCGGCATCAATGGGCATCAACACGGCGCGGATCAACATGCTGACCTTCGGCCTTGGCTCTGGCATCGCGGGCGTGGCCGGGGTTGCCATCGGCTTGTTTGCCAAGGTCACATCGGAACTGGGCAGCGATTACATTGTGCAAAGTTTCATGACCGTGGTCGTGGGCGGGGTTGGCAATATTTGGGGCACGCTGGCGGGGGCGGGGTTGATTGGATTTTTGCAAAAAGGGATCGAATGGTTCAACCCATCCAACACGCTTGCCGCGCAAACCTATATGATTTTGTTCATTATTCTGTTCATCCAAATTCGCCCAAGGGGCATCATCGCCCTGAAGGGCCGCGCGGCGGGAGATTGATATGCGCCCCACTCTCACCCAAGGATTTCTTTCCAAAAACCCCAGCGTTTTGATCTTTTTGGCCGCGCTGTCGCTGTTCACACTTCTGGTGACGATCCTGTCGTCTGCCTATGGGTTTGACATTGTGTCGACCTCGTTCGTGAAAACCTTGGGCAAGACGCTGACCCTCTGCCTGATTGCCATCGCGATGGATCTGGTCTGGGGCTATGCGGGTATCCTGTCGCTGGGCCATTTCGCGTTTTTCGGCCTTGGCGGGTATATGATTGGCATGTGGCTGATGTATGCGCGCACTGAAAGCGTGGTTGTGGCATCGCTGGCAGCGTCCCCGCTGCCGCCCACGCCGCAGGAGGTGCAGGCAGGCGTGGTGAACCAAATCTTTGGCGTGGTGGGCGCGTCTGACCTGCCGCTGGTGTGGACATTTGCCCATTCGCTGCCGATCCAACTGGCGCTGGTCGTGCTTGTACCTGGCCTGCTGGCGCTGATCTTTGGCTGGCTGGCGTTTCGGTCGCGCGTGACGGGGGTTTACCTGTCGATCCTAACCCAAGCGATGACGCTGGCGCTGTCGCTGTATCTGTTTCAGAACGAGTCGGGCCTGCGTGGCAATAACGGGCTGTCGGGCCTGCAAAACATTCCGTATCTGGATCATATATCACAGGACGTGATCTCGATCTGGTTCTTTTGGGCATCGGCATTCGCGCTGGGCGCGGGCTATGTTTTGGCGGCCTATGTTGTGTCGGGCAAGTTCGGCCAAGCCCTGCGCGCGATACGTGATGATGAACAGCGCCTGCGTTTCCTTGGTTATTCGGTAGAAGGGTATAAGCTGTTTATCTTTACCCTAACCGCCATTATCGCCGCCATTGCGGGGGCGCTCTATTACCCGCAGGCGGGCATCATCAACCCCGCCGAAATTGCGCCCATCGCGTCGATTTATCTGGCGGTTTGGGTGGCGATTGGCGGGCGCGGGCGGCTCTATGGCGCGGTGATTGGGGCGGCCTTCGTCTCGCTTGTGTCCAGCTATTTCACGGGCGGCACGGCCCCTGATGTGCCCTTGGGCTTTGCCACGCTGAAATGGGTGGATTGGTGGCAGGTGGTGCTGGGCTTGTCTTTCGTAGCGGTCACGCTTTACGCGCCGCGCGGTATGGGCGGGCTGTTTGACCGCTTTGCGCATTTGCTGCCGCCCCGCCGTTTTGGCGCAGACCTTGGCCCCGATGCGGGTTCCTTGCGCGAGAAAGAGGCAAGCCAATGAACATGACCGCCCTTTTGGAAGTATCTGGCGTGTCGGTATCCTTTGACGGGTTTCGCGCGATAAACAATCTGTCCTTTTCCATTGGCGCTGCCGAAATGCGGGCGGTTATCGGGCCAAATGGCGCGGGCAAAACCACCTTTATGGATATTGTCACGGGTAAGTCCAAACCCGATTCTGGTAGCGTTACCTTTGGCGAGAGGTCGGTTTCCCTGCTGTCCAAATCCGAGGCGCAGATCGCCCAAATTGGCATTGGCCGCAAGTTTCAGCGACCCACAGTGTTCGAAGATCAGACCACCGAAGAAAACCTGCGCCTTGCCCTAAAGGCCAATCGCGCGCCTTGGGCGGTGCTGTTTTCGCGCGCCACATTGACCGACCGCGAGCGGATTGAGAGTTTGGCGGCGCAAGTGGGGCTGACAGATGCCCTGCATCGCCGCGCGGGCGAGCTGAGCCACGGGCAAAAACAGTGGTTGGAACTGGGGATGCTGCTGGCGCAGGAACCCAAGCTGCTGTTGGTGGACGAGCCCGCCGCAGGCATGACTTTGGCCGAGCGCGAGGCGACAACCGCCATGCTGGTGGACATGGCCAAAACCCGCGCGGTGATTGTGGTGGAACACGATATGGATTTCGTGCGCCGTTTGGATTGCAAGGTGACAGTGCTGCACGAGGGCAGCGTTTTGGCCGAGGGCAGCCTTGCCCATGTCACCAAAAACCAAGCTGTGATTGACGTTTATTTGGGGCGATAGGATGCTGAACGCACAAAAGCTTTGCCTGCATTATGGCGGATCGCAGATTTTATATGATATTGATTTCACGGCCCGCGCGGGGGAAGTCACCTGCATTTTGGGCACCAATGGCGTGGGCAAAACATCGCTGCTCAAGGCGCTGTCAGGCACGCATCCGCGCAGTGGCGGCACAGTGGACATTGCTGGCGCGCCCCTGCCAGCCACGGCCCGCGCCGATACAATTGCCCGCGCGGGGCTGGGGTATGTGCCGCAGGGGCGGATGATATTTCCGCTGCTGACGGTGTTGGAAAACATGCAAACCGCCTATGCCGTTTTGCCCAAAAGCCAGCATAAGATTCCAGATGTGATCTATGATCTGTTCCCCGTGCTGCGCGATATGGGGCACAGGCGCGGGGGGGATTTATCGGGCGGGCAGCAGCAGCAGCTGGCCATTGCGCGCGCGATGCTGATGCAGCCCAAGGTCTTGCTGCTGGACGAGCCGACCGAAGGCATTCAGCCCAATATCATCCAACAAATTGGCCGCGTGATTTCATATCTGCGCGGCGAGGGGACGATGGCGATTGTGCTGGTCGAGCAGTATTTTGAATTCGCCTATGATCTGGCCGATCAATTCTATGTGCTAAAACGCGGGGCCGTCGCCCTGCACGGCACAAAGGCCGAATTGGACAAGGCCGCGCTGAAGGCGACGGTTTCGGTGTAACGCGTCGGCCGAACGTTTTTCGGCGACGGTGTCGAGGTGAATACTAGAAGAGTGATCCCCCAAGGGCAGCGCGACCTTGGGGGATTTATTGTGTCAACCCAATATGCCGGTGAATTCGACGGTATTATCGAGCAGGGTTTGAAGGTTGCTAACGCCTTGCACGGTTAGGCTCATGGCACTTTCGCCCGAGCCAAAGGTCAGCGTTACCGTATTGGCAGTGCGATTGATGGTCGCAATACTTTGCAGCTCTGCCAAGAAAATATCAGTATCCCCGTTCCAATTCAGATACAGTTTGTCACCTTGGGCTACGTTGAAATCGGTGATCCGATCTTGGCCAGAGGAAATGTCAACCCTCTCAACAGTGAAGTTAAAGTAGAAGTGATCCGCGCCAGCGCCGCCTGTCAGCGTGTCAGAATCGCGGCTTGATCCGCCATACAAGACATCGTTGCCATCACCGCCCAGCATCACATCGCTGCCCAAATCGCCGCGCAAGCTGTCGTTGCCCGCGCCGCCCGTTAGGGTGTCGGCCCCGCCGCCGCCATACAGATCATCATTGCCCGCATCGCCAAACAGGCGATCCGCGCCTGTGCCGCCAAAGATGAAGTCGCCATCATTGCCGCCAAAACCAGAACCTGCCGCCGTGTCATCGCCCAGATAGATCATATCCGCGCCATCACCGCCGTAGATCAGATCAACGCCAGCCTCGCCATACATGGAATCGGCGCCTGTGCCACCATACAGCGTATCGGCCCCTTCGCCACCAGAGATTTCGTCAGTGCCCGCATCGCCATTCAGAAGATCGTTGAACGATCCGCCATTGATGACATCATTCCCATCGCCGCCAAAGACAATGTCATCCCCATCGCCGATGCCGCTGCCGAATTGCTCATCACCGTACAGGCTGTCATCGCCCAGACCGCCATAGATCAGGTCAGCGCCTTCATTGCCGAACAGGGCATCTGTTCCATCGCCGCCATTCAGCGTGTCGGCGTCAGCACCGCCAAAGACTGAATCATTCCCCACCTCGCCAGACAGGTTGTCACGCCCATCGCCGCCGTAAATGGTATCCAAACCCGCGCTGCCAATAACGGTGTCATTGTCCGCATCGCCAAAGGTGCGATCTGCATCGGTTAGTGTGAACCTGTCATTGCCAGCGCCGCCATACAGAATGTCTGTGCCCGCCCCGCCTGTCAGCGTGTCATCGCCTGCGCCGCCATAGACCGTGTCATTTGCTGACCCGCCCGTGATAGCATCTGCGCCGCCGTCGCCAAACATCAGCGCCGCGCTTGTTGTGGCAAACAAACGGTCACTACCCTCGCCACCATATAGCGTATCGGCGAATAGCCCAGCAGCCCCGCCATAAAGAACATCGTTGCCAAGGCCGCCATACAGCAAGTCCCTATCGGCATCGCCCTCTAGCGTGTCATTACCCGCGCCACCATAGAGCGTATCGTTGCCAGCGCCGCCATTCAGGCTGTCGTCGCCAAAGGCTGCGCCCGCTTCGGTATCATCGCCATACAGGTCATCGCCCCTGCCAAGGCCTGTCAGCGTATCGTTGCCCGCCCCGCCGTAAAGTGTACTTGCATTCACCACGGTGATCGAGGTGATGCGGTCATTGCCCGCACCGCCATAGCTGGTATTGCTGAATATCGTATCATTGCCGTCA
The DNA here is from genome assembly GCA_027482795.1 of Rhodobacter sp. Lineage (GTDB taxonomy): Bacteria > Pseudomonadota > Alphaproteobacteria > Rhodobacterales > Rhodobacteraceae > Cypionkella. Next base: position 8 of record JAIXVS010000376.1, on the reverse strand, counting down.
TCGCCATT
>JAIXVS010000020.1 GCA_027482795.1 Rhodobacter sp. | reverse complement strand
TTGGCCGATGAAACGGGTCACTATGATGGATCGAACGTCGATCTGGTGATCGAAATTGCTGACGCGCGCGAAGCGCAGCGCAGCTATGAGGCCAATCTAAAAATCTTCGATCAGGCGCGGCAGATGACGCAAAGCCTGTTTGAATTGTTGCGCAGGTAGGGAGATCCAGAATGGATATCAGAAACGCTTTAGCCAGCCAAAGCTATGCCACTGCCAAAACGGCAGTGGCCCCCTCGCCTAAACAGGGCGGGGTCGAAGGCGCTTTTGCCCAAATGGCGGGGAACTTTACCAATTCTTTGGTGCAGGGCGAGCAAACCGCCCGCGCGGCCATGACGGGGGGGGCCGATCCGCATTCGCTGGTCGCCGCCCTCGCCTCTTCGCAATCCGCCATTGATACCGTCGCCTCAGTGCGTGACCGCGTGGTCGAGGCGTACCAAGAAATTCTGCGGATGCCAGTGTAAGGGGCGCGACATGACCGAAGCTGCCATTTTTGACATTTTGCGCCAAGGCCTTTGGGTTTCGGTGATGATTTCGACCCCGCTTTTGGCGGTGGCGTTGATTATGGGGGTGGTTGTGGGCCTGTTTCAGGCCCTGACATCCATCCAAGAAATGACCCTTACCTTCGTGCCCAAAGTGGGGGCGATGCTGCTCGTGTTTTGGGTCTCGATGAGCTTTATGACCGCGACCCTTGTCGCCTATTTCCAAGACCAACTTATCCCCATGATCGCAGGAGGCTAAGGTATGGACGCAGCCCTTTATTCCACGCTGACGCGCCAATCGGGTTTGATGCGCGAAATGCAGGTGGTGGCCAATAACATCGCCAATATCTCGACCAGCGGCTTTCGCCGCGAAGGGGTGATGTTTTCGGAATATATCGCCAAAATGGGCGATGGCCCATCTTTGTCTATGGCCAATGCCAACACGCGGGTGGTGGATCTTAGCCAAGCAGGCATCAGTCAAACGGGCGGCACATTTGATGTGGCCATTCAGGGCGATGGGTTTTTTCAACTTATCACCCCAAACGGCCCGCGCCTTAGCAGGGCTGGTGCCTTTTCGCCTTCGGCGGAGGGGAATTTGGTGAATTTTGATGGGCATATCTTGGCCGACCAAGGCGGCGCGCCCATTGCGGTGCCCCAAGGCGCGCGCGCCGTTGCCATTGCGCAAGACGGCACGATTTCCGCCGATGGCGCGGAAATTGGCCGCATTGGCCTGTGGCAGCCCACCGATCCTTTGACCCTGCGGCACGAGGCGGGGGTGCTGTTTTCCGCCGATGCGCTGGAACCGTTCGAAGGCGGCACCATGCTGCAAGGGTTTTTGGAAGACAGCAACGTCAACCCCGTTTCTGAAATTGCCCGCATGATCGAGGTGCAGCGCGCCTATGAAATGGGCCAAAGCTTTATGGACCAAGAAGATCGCCGTATGCGCGGTGTGATCGACAGCTTGGGCCGATAGGAGAGTGCGATGAAAGCCCTTCAAATCGCCGCATCAGGGATGAGCGCGCAGCAAATGAAAGTGGACGTTGTGGCCAATAACTTGGCCAACATGTCCACCACGGGCTACAACGCCCGCCGCGCAGATTTTGCCGATTTGCATTACCAACAAATCGCGCGTCCGGGATCTATTACCGCCGAAGACGGTTCCATGTTGCCCACAGGTATTCAACTGGGCCTTGGGGTGCGCCCCGCCGCCGTGTCGGTGGTTTTGCAGCAAGGATCGCTGTCGCAAACCAATGGCGATTTGGATATCGCCATTGAAGGCGGCGGATATCTGGAAGTCACCCTGCCGTCGGGCGCATCGGCCTATACGCGCGATGGCAGCCTTCAACGCAGCGCCGATGGGCTGATTGTTACGTCAGAAGGCTATCCAGTTGCGCCCGGAATCACCATTCCGAACGATGCCGCGTCAATCACCATCAATGCCGATGGCGAGGTTTATGCCAATTTTGTCAATCAAGTTCAGCCGCAGCTTTTGGGCCAATTCAACATGGTGGGTTTCACCAATGAAAAGGGGCTAGAGGCGACAGGGTCGAACCTATTTCTGGAAAGTCCTGCGTCGGGGCCACCTTTGGTCAGCACCCCTGGCATTGATGGCCTTGGCACCCTGCGCCAAGGTTATTTGGAGGACAGCTCGGTCGATGCCGTGCGCGAAGTGTCCGAATTGATTAAGGCACAGCGCGGGTATGAGCTGAACGCCAAAGTCATCACCGCCGCCGACCAAATGCTATCCACCACCACGCAGGTGCGTTGATGTGGCGGGTTTTGATCCTGCTGTGTGCCGCGCCCGCTTGGGCCGATTCGGTGGTGGCCACGCGCAGCATTCCAGCAGGCACCGTGATCAGCGCCGAAGATGTGACCTTGGTCGCGATGGACATACCAGACGCGCTGACCGCGTTGAAAGACGCGGTCGGTCAAATCGCCCCCAGCGGCCTGAACGCTGGCCGCGTGGTGCTTGCCGATCATGTCCAGCCGCAACTGCGCATTCAGCGCAATGCGATTGTAGCCTTGACCCTGCGATCAGGTGGGCTGGAAATTCACACCGAAGGCCGCGCCATGACCGAAGGCGGCATTGGCGATGTGATTGATATTATGAACCTTTCCTCTCGCACCCGTATCAGCGGGCGCATCAACAGCGATGGCACAGTTCTGGTCACCGCGGGAATGTCATCGGAGTAACCCCATGCGATACCTTTTTGTTTTGCCGCTTGCCCTGATGGGATGCACTTCGCTGGATCAGGTCGGCCGCGCGCCGCAATTCTCGCCCCTTGATCAATCGTTCCAGCACAGCGCCATGTATGCCACCCCCATGCCAGACGAGGTTGTGCGGCGCGGGGCCAGTGACGAGTCCTCGCTTTGGGCGGCGGGCAGCAATTCGTTGTTTGGTGATAGGCGGGCCTCGACGCGCGGCGATATTTTAACCGTGGTTATCGAAATTGATGACAGCGCCGAGATGAAAAACTCAACTGGCCGCGACCGTTCTGGGCAAGAGCAGATGGGCGTAGGGTCTTTGTTTGGTATTCCGCAGCGGCTGGATGCCAACCTGCCCGAAGGCGCCAGCACCGCGCAGGCGGTTGATACCAGTTCTGCCTCGACCTTTTCGGGCAGCGGGTCGGTGTCGCGCAAGGAAAAACTAACCCTGCGCGTTGCGGCCACTGTGGTGGAACAACTGCCAAATGGCGTGTTGCGCATTGAAGGCCAGCAAGAAGTGCGGGTTAATTTTGAACTGCGCGAATTGATCGTGACGGGCTATGTGCGCCCTGTCGACATCTCGCGGCAAAACGAAATCACCTATGACAAAATTGCAGGCGCGCGCATTTCCTATGGCGGGCGCGGGTTGATCAGCAACGCACAGCAGCCGCGTTATGGGCAGCAGATTTCCGACGTTCTTTTGCCGTTCTGAGGGATCATGATCAAAAAACTCCTCCCCATTCTGATTGCGCTGATCGGCGCGGGCGCGGGTGTTGGTGCGGGCATTGCCCTGCGCCCCGCGCCCGAACCGCTGACCGCAGAAGAGGCCGAGGCCGCCGCCAAAGCCGCCGCGGAGGAGATCGCCCCCGAAGACATGCCCGAATATGTCAAACTGAACAATCAATTCGTCGTGCCCGTGGTCAAGGAAGGCAGGGTCGCCGCCATGGTCATTTTGGCGCTAAGCCTAGAGACTAAGGCAGGCAGCACCCAAGAAATTTACGCGCGCGAACCGAAACTGCGCGACGAGTTTTTGCAGATTCTTTTTGAACATGCCAACGCGGGCGGGTTTGACGGATCTTTCACCGATGGCGACAATTTGGTTTTGCTGCGCAAATCGTTTTTGGAATCGGCGCAAAAGGTTTTTGGCGAAAAAGTCACCGATGTGCTGATCAACGATATTGCGCGGCAAGACAGCCGATAAGCAAAGCTTGGCGTTAAGGAAATTGGCGATAAACGCTCGTCGGTGGTAAACTGGCAAACGCTGTACCGCGCCCCAGCGCGTGGCGGCCTAAACCTTTGGGCGCGGGTGAAGGCGGGTTTTCTCGACCAGTTTTTCAAACCCGCGCGCCTTACCAAAAGATTGCCGCGCCTGATCGCGGCTATCCAGCCAGACTGCGGTTTGCCGCGCCAAGGTTTGCGATAATTCTGCGCGGCGCGCCTCGGCCCAGATTTGAAAATTCAAGGCGGCCAAAGCATCGGATATGCCTGCCGCATCATCCAGCATCGGGGTCGGCGCGCGCAGGCCCTCTAGCTTTTCAATCGTCGCTTGGCGCTGCGATGCTTTGGCGCGCAAATCGCCAAGGTGGCTGTCCAAAACCATGTCCGTCAATGCGCGCAAACGTGCCAGATTCTGCGCCTTTGTCATGGCACAACCTTAATGTTTTTCGCGTCGTTGCGCGACTTGGCCAATTTGCGCATCTTTTCCGCAAACCGGATCGCTGCGGCAACGGCGCGGTAATGTTCTGGCAAAATTTCTGCCCCCAAATCAACGGTGGCAAACAGCGCGCGCGCGGTGGGCGGGTCGCTGTGAATCGGCACATTTGCGTCTTTGGCTGCGGCGCGAATCCGCGCGGCCACGTCATCAACCCCTTTGGCCACGCAAATCGGCGCGGCCCCTTTGCTGCGCGACCATTTCAGCGCCACAGCATAATGCGTTGGGTTCACAATCACCACATCGGCGGTGGGTACATCGGCCAGCATCCGATTTGTGGCAATCTCGCGCCCGCGCTGGCGGCGGTCTTGTTTGACATGCGGGTCGCCCTCGGACTCTTTCATTTCGTCCATCATCTCTTTGCGCGACATACGATTTTTCTGCGCGTGCTGCGCGCGTTGCCACAGGTAATCAAGCGCGCCAAAGCTGGCCGAAATCAGCAGCACCAGAAATAAAAATTCCAGAAATAACCGCAGAAGAAGGGCCATCGACGTGGCAGTGTCCAGATAAAGGCTGCCCAAAATATCGGTCGAACGCATCGCCAGAAAAACGCCCAGCAGCACCGAAATAACCAGCATTTTCAAAGTGTTCTTGCCAAAATCGACAAGGCCTTCAATGCCGAATTTCTGCGCAGCCGTCGCCAAGGGTGAAATTCTTGACATTTTGAACTGAATCTTTTCGGGGGCAAAATGGATAGCGCCTTGCGCGAACAGCACAAGCAGCACCGCCACCGCGGGCGCAGCGAAAAGGGGCAAAGTGGGCAGCCCAAAAGCCCAGCCAATCGCAGCCGTGGGGGCAGGCGCTGCGCGCAAAACCATCGGGGCCAGCCGTTCGGCTTGTCCCAACACTGTTGAAAATGCATTTCCAAAGGCAATAATGCCCGCAGCCCCCGCCAGCAAACAGGCCAATGCAAACCCCGCGTAAGAGGCCGCCGCCGCCAAATCTTGAGATTTTGGAATTTCGCCGCGCGCGCGCGCATCATCCAGCCGCTTTTGCGAGGCGTCAAATTCCTTATCGCCGGTATCTTCCTCACTCATCCAAATCGCCCCTTAAGGTGCAACCGCAAAAGGTGCGGCAAGGACGGTTTGAAATTTCGCAACCCAGATCGCCAGCATAACAGGCACAACGACCGCAATCAGCACAAGTCCCCCGCCCGCCAAAGCAGGCGCGCCAATGAAAGACACCATCAAGGCGGGCAAGGATCGGTTGATCACGCCCAAAGCGACGTTGTACAAAAATGCGGCAATGGTGAAGGGCGCGGCCAAAACAAAGGCCAAGGAAAAGGCAGATGCAATGTGCCGCACGCCCCAATCGGCCATATCCGATGCCTTTGGCAGCGTGCCAGCCGCAAAGGCAATGTAGGATTGAATAAGGGCTTGCGAAAGTTGCACGTGCAACCCCGCAGCCAAGGCCAAAGCAAGGCCCGCCATGACAAGCAGGTTAGAAATTGCGGGCTGCGGTTCGGGGCCCGCGCCGCCAAAAAGCTGCGACAGCGAGGTTGCGTTGGCGGCGATAGAACCCGCCACTTGCAGGGCCAGCACCATCAAACGCAAAGCCATGCCCAAGGCCAGACCAATCACCACCTCGGCCCCCATATCGGCCAAGGGTGCCGCTTGGGGGCTGGGCATTGGCCCTGCGGCAGGGGCGACGATAAGGGTAAAGGCAATGGCAATCACCAGTTTGATCCGCTGCGGGATGGCTTGCTCGCCAAAGGCGGGCAGCAAGGCCATGGCAGTGCCGCAGCGCAAAAACACTAGCCAAAAACGCCACGCCATTTCTGCGCCAATACCCTGAAACTGCGCAACAAAATCAAAAAGTTCCGTCATGGCGCGACCACACCCAGCATGGCGGGGCGCGCCGACATGCCGATTTCTTCGTAAGACAAAACAGGCGCAGATATGCCTTTGGCCGCCATGACGGTGCGCAAAAATCTGCGCCGCAAGGTCGATGTAACAAGGGCGGGGAAGTTACCACTTTCGCCCGCGCGGTTTAACCGCTCGGCAATGCCAGTTGCCAGTTTGTTAAACTGTTCGGGCGGCAGGGCCACATCCCGCTGGCCACGGTCACCGTCTATTTGATAATCTAAGAACAGCTTTTCCCATTCAGCCGCCAGTTGAATTAGCGGGATCGACCCGTCGGCGCGTTTCAATTCGGCAACCAATTGAAAGCCCAGTTTTTGGCGAACATGTTCGCAAATGGCTTCGGGCAGGCCAAGGCCGCGCGCCTCGGCGATAGATTCCAGAATAAGCGGCAAGTTGCGGATCGAGACTCGTTCCTCTAGCAGCAGTTTCAGCACCGCAAGCAGCAGATCGACGGGCACTTTTTCGGGGATCATCTCATCCAAAAGGCGGCGGTTCGATGCAGCGCGCGCGGGGTCTGATAGCGTTGCAAACTCGTCCAGCAGGCGGCGAAGCCCGCGCACAGACAGCAGGCGGGCGAGATTTCCCTTAATAATTTCAAGAAGATGCGTGGCCAAAACCTCGGCAGGATAGACAACCGTCAGGCCAGCCAAGGCTGCATCCTCTTGCACATCAGGCCTGATCCAGCGCGCAGGCGCGCCATAAACAGGTTCGCGCGCGTCCAGCCCATCGGGGGCGATGATACCATCGGCCAGCAGCACCAAAACGCGGTCGGCCATCAGCCGATCGCGGGCGGTTTCAACCCCTTGCAGACGAATGCGGTAGCTGCTGGGCGGCAGTGCCGCATCATCGGTCAGCCGCATTTCAGGCAAGATCAGGCCAAAACTGGTGGCGACATAATTGCGCATATTGGCAATGCGGGTTTCCAAACCCGTGACAGGATCCAGAACCATGCTGACCAAATCGGGTGAAAATTCGACGTGAATTTCGTCAAAATCCAAAAGATCGCCAATGTTTTTGGGCGGCGGTGGGGCGGTCGTTTCAATGTCGGCGATTTGCGCCTTTTGGTCTATTTTTGCCGTGCGCCAAGCCAAATAGCCCATCACCGCGCCCGACAGAATAAAGGGAACAAACGGCATCCCAGGCACAATAGCCAAAAGCGCCATCAAAACACCCACCGTGCCAAGAGCGCCTGGATATTTGCTAAGCTGGGCAAAGAACGAAACGTCAGCGGCCCCTTTTGAACCGCCGCGCGACAGCAAAAGCGCCGCAGCAATCGAGATGATAACGGCGGGAATTTGCGAAACAAGCCCGTCGCCCACAGTCAAAATTGAATAGGTTTCAAAGGCTTCGCCAAAGGGCATGTCATGAAAGACAACGCCCATGATCAGGCCCATCACCAAGTTTAGCCCCGTAATCATCAGGCCTGCAATTGCGTCACCTTTGACAAATTTCGAAACACCATCCAACGAGCCGAAAAAATTTGTCTCGGCCAATTCCAACTCGCGGCGGCGCTTGGCCTCGGCGTGGTCAATGGCACCTGCGGCCATATCGGCATCGATGGCCAATTGCCGCCCGGGCATCCCATCAAGGGCAAAGCGCGCGCCCACTTCGGCCATACGGCCCGCGCCTTTGGTGATGACGACAAAGTTCACAATCAGCAAAACAAGAAAAATCACCAGCCCCAGCAAAAGATTGCCGCCCATGATAAATTCGGCAAATCCTTCGATGACATGGCCTGCGGCATCAGTGCCCGTATGCCCCTGCCCGATGATGAGTTTCGTCGACGAAACGTTCAGCGAAAGGCGCAGCAAAAGCGAGGCCAAAAGAATTGTCGGAAAGGCCGAAAAATCAAGCGGGCGTTCGATAAAAAGTGCCACCGTCAGCATCAAAATTGCCAGCGAAAACGATATGGCAAGGCCGACATCCAGCGCCCAAGCAGGGATGGGCAGGATCATCATGATGATGACCGCCATCAGCGCCATGGCCAACAGAATGGTTGGCTGGAACAATTTATTTAGGGGGATCGGCATGGCTTTACCTTAACGCGAACGTAACGCCGCTTGCATGGCTTTGCGGCACAAGCGAGCCGCCAGTGCCCGTGCCGGGTTGCAGCAGGGGAAAGGTGTTGACCCGCATTGGCGGCGGTTCTACGGCGGGTGCGGGCACTTCAGCCCCGCTAGATTGCAAGTCGCTCCAAACCGATTTGACCTTTTCCAAATAGGTTTGCGCATGTTCTGGCGTGCGCGAATGATAGGTTGCGACCGCGTCTGACCAGTTGCCCGTGTCTTGATAAAGCCGCGCCAGAAAATTTGCCGCGTAATTTGCATTTGTCATGGGGTCAAAAGCGTTTTCCAGCGACGTAAACCCCTTGGAATGCCAGCGCAGATTGATTTGAAAGCAGCCCACATCAAAATTGATCGTGCCCGCGTCGATTTGCTGCGCGGAAAAGGCAATCGCCTCGTCCATAGTTTTGAAAAAATACCCTTTTCCGCCAAGGTTCGCCGTCCACGGCCAAGGCGTCAGCGTGCCTGCCATGGAGGTTCCCGTTTCGACCCGCGCAATCGACATCAATACAGAAAGCGGCACGCCAGTGTTTTGCGCCGCCTGCTGGGCTGCGATATCACAAATTGTGTGGGGTTGATCTGTGGCGGCTAGGCTAGGACATGCATGGGCAATAGAAACCACAAAACCCAAAAGCAAGAACGACTTATGCCGCATAGAATATCCTTTTCAACGCTTCTGCATTGGCTTTTGGGCAGTTTAGGGGGCAGAGGTTACGAAGTGGTAACCACGCGCCCAAAAGTTTGAGGGGCGCTTTGCCATCCCCCAGTCGAAAGGTTAGGGCGTATCAGGCGCGGGCGCGGGAAGGCTGCCCAGAAGCTTTTCAATTTCGGCGCGGGTTGCCGCGCTTTGCTCTGCCAAGGATAATCCGCGGGCAAGCGGGCCGAATGTATCAACACCTGTTGCTTCGGGCGGTGGCGGCGTGGTCAGATTTTGTGCAAGCGCAGACCACTGTGATGGGCTGCTTGCGGCAAGCGATTGCCAATCTTGCGCCAGTGCCAAGGCCCTTGCAGCCGAGGCGTCAGAGACAGGCGCAAGCGTTTTTGCAGCCGATGCATGGTCACCAAGAATCGATTGGGCCATGGCGCGCAGCTCTACCGCTTGGGGTGTATCCTGCGCCGCTATCGCAGCAAGGGCGGCCGCCCCATCATTGCGCGCAATGTGAATCTGGGCCAGCAATTGCCCGTCATTTATGCCACCCTGCACCA
>JAIXVS010000103.1 GCA_027482795.1 Rhodobacter sp. | reverse complement strand
GGCCCGCATCCACGCTAGACCTGTTCACAGGGGCCGAGCATGAAATCATCATGGAAGGCCCCGCTGCAAGGGCGCGGTTTTTTGATGCCGTAGCCGCATTGTTTGCGGCCAACACCTAAACCTTGATCTGCGCGAACCCATCGCGCAGGGCGCGGCTCCACCCTTCGGACATGGCGCGAAACGCCTCATCCCCCGCCTCGATCCGCCGCATACGGCTGATTTTTAGGGCATCTTTTTCGATGATGCATAAATCTAATGGCATCCCCACAGACAGGTTCGACCGCAGGGTCGAATCCATCGACAAAAGCACCGCCTTTTCCGCGTCGCTAAGGCTTGTGGCGGGCTTGACCACGCGGTCAAGGATCGGCTTGCCGTATTTATGCTCGCCAATTTGCAAAAACGGGGTGTCTTCGGTCGCCTCGATAAAATTGCCTTCGGGATAGACCAAAAACAGCCGCATTGGCCCGCCCTTACGCTGGGCGGCCACCAGCATGGTGGCACTTGCCCCCTGTTTCATGGTGGCCAGCTTTTCATCAATTTCCAGCCGCACGGCGCAAAGGGTGGCCCCGATGATGGAGGCGACCTTTAGCATTGTCGGCGCTTTCATGATCGACGTCTCTTCGCTGGCATCAGGATCATCAATCGCCTCGCGCAGGCGCGCGATGGTGGTTTGCGTGACCGACAGGCTACCTGCGGTGACGATAACAATCACCCGCTCGCCCTCTTCCACAAAGGTGAACATTTTGCGGTAGGTGGCAATGTTATCAAGCCCCGCATTGGTACGGGTGTCCGACAGCATCACCATGCCTTCGTTCAGCAAAAGTCCCACGCAATAGGTCAACCCGATTCCCCTGTGCTGTCAGTCAGGCGCTCAGGCTATTGTTCCTGCGCGGCAATCGCAACAGTGACCGATAAATTTTCCGCAGCAGCCCCCGTGCTGCCCACCGCGCGCGATATGCCGCGAATCGGGGCGGCATCTTGCGCATCAAGGCCCGATCCAAGGCGGATATAGCGCGCATCGGGGCAGCAGCGGTTGGCGGGATCAAAGCCAATCCAACCAAAGCCCTGCACATACAGTTCCGCCCAAGCATGGGCAGCCTCATGCGCCGCGCCATCGCTACTGGCTTGCAAATAGCCCGAGACATAGCGCGCAGGCAGCCCCGCCACCCGCGCCGCCGCAATCAGAACCTGCGCATGGTCTTGGCACACGCCCATGCCCAGCGCCAAGGCCTGCGCCGCCGTGGTTGCGCCATGCGTCGTGCCAGGGGCATAGGCGATTTTATCCGATACTGCCGCCGACAGCACATGCGCCCCGCCCAGCACATCGGCGGGGGTAAAGGCACTCGCCAAATTAGCGATTGCGGCATCGGGCATGGTCGCGGCGGTTTGGCGCAAATAGGCCAGTGGCGGTACCGTTTCGCGGTGGCCCTTCAGCACGCCCGCCAAATCGGTGGTCTCTACCTGCCCCTGCACATGCACCGCAATTTCGGTTACTGGCCCTGCCACCGTCCAGCTTTGCACAAAATCCCCTGCCCCATCGCGAAAACTGCCCCCCATAATGCCGCCTGTCACCGATACCGCCCAACCGATCACGCGCTGCCCATCAAAACGCGACGGGGACAAGCGATGGCTTTGCACAACCCCGCGCACGGGGCGGTCATAGGTGTAATGGGTCACATGATCGACAGTTAGCAACATCACTGAATATCCCCAGACAAATAGCTTTCATGGATAACCCGCCCCAGTTCGGCGGTTTGCGTGATGTAGCGGGTTAAAAACTCGTGCAGACCTTCGTCGAAAATCTGGTCAGTGGTTTGGGTTTCAAGTTCCGCCAGCAGCGCGGCAAAGGCCTTAGTCGCCGCTGTTTCATGCCCATACAATTTCGCCAGCCGCGCGGCATGGTTGTTCATTCCCGCCACGCAGGTGATCAGGCTGCGCGGGCATTGCGGGTTCAATATCAGAAAATGCGCAATCTTGGCCGATGTGATCTCGCCGCCATAGGCCCAGTGAAAGGCGCGGTTGGCCGACATTGCGCGCAACAGCATCGACCATTGGTCATTGTCCAGCCCCGTGCCGATGAAATCCGCGCGCGGCAGCAGCACGTAATATTTCACATCCATCAATCGCGCCGTGCTATCGCCGCGTTCCAAATAATAGCCGATGTTCAGGAAATTATAGCCGTCATTGCGCAAAAGCGTCGCATCAATCGCCCCGCGCAGCATCGCCGCTTGGCGCATCACCCAATCGGTTAGGTGCGACAGATCTTGGCGGGCGCGCGTCGCCTCGATTGCGCGCAATTCCTGAAAGGCGGTGTTCAGCGCATCCCACACTTGCGTGGTCAGCGCCGTGCGAATGATGCGCCCGTTTTCGCGGGCATTGGTGATACACGATGCCACCGAATTGGGGTTATCGCGGTCAAAGAACAGATAGCTTTCAATATGGGCCTGATCGGGCGGCCCGTATTTTTCGGTATAGCCCGCAAGGTTGCCGCTGGCGCGCAGCAAACTGTCCCAATCGCTGCGAAAGCCCTGCGCCGTGGGCAGCAAAGACATGCGCGCGCCCACTTCCAACAGGCGGGCGTTTGTTTCGGCCCGCTCCATATTGCGGGCAATCCAATATAGGTTATCGGCGGTTCTGCTCAGCATTTAATCCACCAATACCCATGTATCCTTCACCCCGCCGCCTTGGGATGAATTGACCACCAGCGATCCTTCGCGCAGCGCAACCCGCGTCAGACCCCCCGGCACAAGTTCAATCTTTTCGCCCACAAGGCAATAGGGCCGCAAATCCACATGGCGCGGCGCTATGCCTTCATCGACAAATGTCGGCGTGGTCGAAAGGGCCAAAGTTGGCTGTGCGATATAGTTAGCAGGATTGGCAAGTATCCGCGCGCGGAACTCTTCCACCTCGGCCTTTGTGGATTTCGGGCCAACCAGCATCCCATAGCCGCCCGATCCGTGCACCTCTTTCACCACCAAATCGCCTAGGTTTTCGGTGACATATTTCAGATCATCGTGATGCCCGCATTTCCATGTGGGCACATTGCTAAGAATAGGTTCCTCGCCCAAATAAAACCGCACCATTTCAGGCACATAGGTGTAAACCGCCTTATCATCCGCCACGCCTGCACCAGGGGCCGAACAAATCGCCACCCCGCCTGATCGGTACACATCCATCAACCCCGCCACGCCAAGCATCGATGCGGGGTTAAAGCACAAAGGGTCTAGAAACTCATCATCCAAG
>JAIXVS010000165.1 GCA_027482795.1 Rhodobacter sp. | reverse complement strand
CTTTACGGCTGGGGGTAAACTGAATCAGCTTTTGCTCAATGGTGGCGCTGGTCGAATTCTGCCGCGCCACTTCGATTTTCACCGCAGATGACAGGAAAGTGTTGGTGATGCGTTCAATTTCAGGGGCCATCGTGGCCGAATAAAAGAACGTCTGGCGCGTGAACGGGGTCAGCGCGAAAATCTTTTCAATATCGGGGATAAAGCCCATGTCCAGCATACGGTCGGCCTCGTCCACCACCATAATCTGCACGCCCGTGAGCAACAACTTGCCGCGCGAATGGTGATCCAGCAGGCGGCCAGGCGTGGCAATCAGCACGTCAACGCCGCGATCAATCAGCTTGTCCTGTTCGCCAAAGGCAACGCCGCCAATCAGCAGCGCCTTGGTCAGCTTGGTGTATTTGGCGTAAACGTCAAAGTTTTCGGCCACTTGGGCGGCCAGTTCGCGCGTGGGGCATAGAACCAGCGAGCGGGGCATCCGCGCCTTGGCGCGGCCCTGTCCCAGCAGGGTAATCATGGGCAGGGTGAAAGACGCGGTTTTGCCGGTGCCCGTTTGGGCGATCCCCAGCACATCGCGGCCTTGAAGGGCGTGCGGTATGGCCTGCGCCTGAATGGGGGTGGGGGTTTCATAGCCAGCGTCGGCCACGGCCTGCAATACGCGCGGATCCAGCGCGAGGTCGGAAAACTTGGTCATAACGTCCTTTGGCGGGGATGGCCCCACATCTAAAGGGCGCAATCGCCGCGCCCGAGCATTATCAGGGCCGAATGCCCTATCCCGCCCATAGACCAGTGGTGGGAAAAGGTCAAGGATGGCGGGATTTTGCGCCGTTAGCTTTTCAGGTAAATGTCTAGCGGTGAACCTTGGCCAGCAGCGGCAGCCGTTGCGGCATATGCTTTTGTTCGTCCGACTTCGTCTTGAAGAAGTGAAACAAAATCCTCTTCTGCACGCCTGTATGCGTCGAGCAATGCCTGCCGTTTGGGGTTTTCCGTTTGGAGTCTGCCGTTAACATCATAGCAGGCCACCAGCGGATCGAGTATTTTTGGGCGAAATCCCTGAAATGCCTTGGCCTTGTGCTTGTTCCAGCCATTTTCTGCAATTGTATTCTTGAAATATAGTCGGCCCTCATCAATGAGCGCTGATAGGCTAGCCTGACTCTCAATAATCTTATCAGCAGGCACGCTGGCGCTTTGGTAATGGTGACCAAGGCGTAATTGATGAATGCACCGTTTCCCCCAATCTGCGACTTCGTCTAGGCGCAGCTTCGTTAGCCGATTTTCTTCTTCGCGTTCCCGCCTTTCTAATTCTAGACTCGCCTCTTTCCTTCGTTCGTTATCCTGTTGCGCGCGCCGATCAAGGATGTCTTTGCGGAATCGCCATATTGCAAATGCCACGCCAGAAATTGTGATACAATCAACGGCTATTGAAGTGTAAACTGCAACTTCTTGCAACATTATATTCCCCTATATGGCGCTTAAACCATCATCTCTTTCGTCGCCGTCAACCGCAACTCTGGATGATCGCGTTCAATGCGGTCAATGTCCCATTTCAGGCGGGTGAGGTAGACCATATCGCCGTCATTATCGACGGCGATATGCCCCTTGTTCACGTTTACGAATTTCTCGACATCGGCCTTTGAGCCCGAAACCCAGCGGGCGGACGTAAACTGCGATGGTTCAAACCGCACGGGCAGGGAGTATTCTTGTTCGATGCGCGATGCCAGCACTTCAAATTGCAGTGCGCCCACCACGCCCACAATGAACCCCGACCCGATCATCGGCTTAAACACCTTGGCCGCGCCTTCTTCGGAAAACTGCATCAGCGCCTTTTCCAGATGCTTGGCCTTCATCGGATCGCCCGCGCGCACAACTTGCAGAAGTTCGGGCGCAAAGGATGGGATGCCCGTAAAACGCAAAGCCTCGCCTTCGGTCAGCGCATCGCCAATGCGCAGTTGGCCGTGGTTGGGAATGCCGATGATATCGCCTGCCCAAGCCTCTTCTGCCAGTTCGCGGTCAGCGGCCAAAAACATCACAGGGCTGGCAATAGCCATTTGCTTTTTAGACCGCACATGAAGCAGCTTCATGCCGCGTTCAAAATGCCCCGAGGCAAGGCGCACAAAGGCCACGCGGTCGCGGTGTTTGGCATCCATATTCGCCTGCACTTTGAACACGAACCCCGTCACGGGCGTCTCATGCGGGGAAATCCCGCGCTCTGCCGCCTTTTGCATCTGGGGGGGCGGGCCATATTCGGCCATGCCATCCATCAGGTCTTTCACGCCAAAGGAATTGATGGCACTGCCGAACCAGATCGGCGTCATCGACCCGTTCAAAAACGCCGCGCGGTCAAAGGCGGGCAGCAATTCGCGCGCCATTTCCAGATCTTCGCGCAGCTTCGCCAGCAGGTCTGCGGGGACATGATCTGCCAGTTTTGGATCATTCAGCCCGCTGATCTGGATCGATTCCGCAACCTTGTTGCGGTCAGCCCTGTCCATAATTTCAAGACGGTCGTGCAAAATATCATAGGCCCCGATAAAATCGCGCCCCACCCCAATGGGCCAGCTGGCGGGGGTGACGTCAATCGCCAAATTCTCCTGAATCTCGTCAATAATTTCAAACACATCGCGCGATTCGCGGTCCATTTTGTTGCAAAAGGTCAAAATCGGCAAATCGCGCATACGGCAGACTTCGAACAGTTTTTGCGTCTGGCTTTCCACACCTTTGGCCCCGTCAATCACCATAATCGCCGCGTCAACTGCTGTTAGCGTGCGATAGGTGTCTTCGGAAAAATCGCTGTGGCCGGGGGTGTCAACCAAATTGAACCGATAGCTGCGAAAATCAAAACTCATCGCCGATGCCGATACCGAAATGCCGCGATCCGCTTCGATTTTCATGAAATCCGACCGCGTGCGCCGCGCCTCGCCCTTGGCGCGCACTTGGCCTGCCATTTGAATAGCGCCGCCGAACAGCAAAAACTTTTCGGTCAAGGTGGTTTTGCCCGCATCAGGGTGCGAGATAATCGCAAAGGTGCGGCGGCGGGCGATTTCGGGCGGCAGACTTGTGTTTTCCATGCCCGCGCAATACCGATTATTTGTGGCGCGGTAAAGCGGGGGA
Source organism: Rhodobacter sp. (assembly GCA_027482795.1). Taxonomy (GTDB): domain Bacteria; phylum Pseudomonadota; class Alphaproteobacteria; order Rhodobacterales; family Rhodobacteraceae; genus Cypionkella. The sequence continues at coordinate 22,032 of JAIXVS010000165.1, read as the reverse complement.
TAAAATGGATTTGGGAATTGCGGGCAAGCGGGCGCTGGTATGTGCCGCCAGCAAAGGGCTGGGGCGCGGCTGCGCATTGGCATTGGCCGAGGCGGGGGTAGATCTGGTTATCACCGCGCGCGGGGCCGATGCGCTTGAGGCGACGGCAGCGCAGGCCCGCGCCTTTGGCGTGTCTGTCACCGCCGTTCTGGGCGATATTACAACCGAAGATGGCCGCGCGGCGGCGCTGGCCCATGGCCCCTTTGATATTTTGATCACCAACGCAGGCGGGCCGCCCGCAGGCGCGTGGAGCGATCATACGCGCGAGGATTTCATCCGCGCCTTAGACGCCAATATGCTGACACCCATCGCGCTGATGCAGGCCTGCCTGCCGCATATGATCGGGCAAAAATGGGGCCGCGTGGTCAATATCACCTCGCAATCGGTCAAGGCCCCCATCGCGGTGCTGGGCCTGTCGAATTCTGCGCGCACGGGGCTGACGGGCTTTGTCGCTGGCACGGCGCGGGCGGTGGCGCAGCATGGCGTGTGCATCAACAACCTTCTTCCAGGCAGTCATGATACCGACCGTATCGCGCAGCTTAATGGGGCCGAGGCGGCGCGCCGCGGCGTGCCCGTGGCGCAGGTTTACGCCGAAAACGCCGCCGAAATTCCCGCAGGGCGCATTGGCACCGCAGAAGAATTCGGCGCGATGGCGGCGTTTTTGTGCAGCAACAGAGCAGGGTTTATTGTGGGGCAGAATATCCTTCTGGACGGCGGGGCGATCAACGCAACGCTTTAGCACTGCTTGCCGATGGGCCCGCGCCCTGCTAGTCAAACGCAGAACCTTAGCGATTTTGTAGGGAAAATGTCCCAAGGCCAGCCCGATGTCACCGTAACCGCCCATCCGCGCCTGATGGTTACCAACCTGTCGCGCCGATTTGCGGGGGCAAAGGCGGCAGCGGTGCAGGATGTCTCGCTTAACATCGCGGCGGGGCGGGTGATGTGCCTACTTGGCCCATCGGGCTGCGGCAAATCCACGACTTTGCGCATGATCGCAGGGGTCGAGGCCCCCGATGCGGGCCAAATCGCGATGGATGGGCGCGTTGTGGTGGGCCATGGCATCAACCTGCCGCCCGAGGCGCGCGGCGCAGGGCTGATGTTTCAAGATTTCGCACTGTTTCCGCATTTGACTGTGGCGGGCAATGTCGGCTTCGGCTTGGCGCGGGGCGATGCAAACAAAGCCGCCCGCGTTGGGGAACTGTTGGAAAAAGTGGGCCTGTTGGGGTTTGAACAGAAATATCCGCATGAATTGTCTGGCGGCGAGGCGCAGCGCGTGGCCCTTGCCCGCGCACTGGCCCCGCGCCCGCGTGTGATGCTGATGGACGAGCCGTTTTCAGGCCTTGATAACCGCCTGCGCGATGGCATCCGCGATGCAACCTTGCAAATTTTGAAAGAAGAAGGCGCCGCCGTGCTGCTGGTCACGCATGAACCTGACGAGGCGATGCGCATGGGCGATGAAATTGCCCTGATGCGGGCAGGGCGTATTGTGCAGCGCGGCGCGCCTTATAACGTGTATAACGCCCCCGTTGACCGCGCGGCGGCAGGGTTCTTTAGCGATATCAATGTGATACGCGGTATTTCGCGCGGGGCGTTGACGGACACGCCCTTTGGCGCGTTTCTAACCCCTGGCCATGCCGATGGCGCGGCAGTAGATATTGTCATCCGCCCGCAGCATCTGAAAATTGATTTTGACCGCGCAGGAAAGGGGCCAAACCCCACTGTCCAAGATGGCACAGCCGCGCGCGGCACCGTTCAGCGCGCCCGCTTTTTGGGCCGCGAAAGCCTGGTCGAATTTGCGATGGATTATGACGGATCGCGGCTGACTGCCTCGGTTCCGGGGGTGTTTTTGCCCAGCGCTGGCACCGCGCTGTGGCTGATGATCCGCCGCGACCGCTGCCATGTGTTTCCATCGGTGGATTAAAGCGGCCTTTGGCCTTGGCCCCCTAGCGCGGCGGGTGCAGCGCGCGAAAATCGGCCAACTCGCGCCCCGCTTCGCGCGCGAAAACCTCGCGCAGGGGGGTGACCAGTTGAATCCGATCAAGGCGCAGAACCAGAAAGGCTTGGGCGGTTTCGCAATAGGCGGTTAATGTCCAAATTGTTGATTTCAAATCCAAATACAGCGGGCGCATATCGCTGTGCGATAAAATGCCAGACGGCGCGATATGGCTGATGCTGACATAGGCGCGCGCACGGATGGCGCGGCGCAGGGCGGGCACAAAGGCGGGCGTGCGCGCCGCGCGGGGCGCTTTGGCGGCAAACAAATCGGCCTTATCGCCGCTGGCAGGGGTGATGGCGGCAATCTTGCTGGCCAAACTGCGCGCGCCTTTGGCCAGAGGCGCATCTGCGCCCGCCGCAATGATGCGCAGCCCCGCGCGCAGCGCCTCCATCTCTGACGGGGTCAGCATCATTTGCGGCAGCGCCAGCGGCATCCGCAGAATATAGCCAACCCCGCGCTCGCCCTCTATCGCAAGGCCAGTTTGGCGCAGCCTGTCCATATCGCGCCAAATTGTGCGCGCCGTCACCCCATGCGCATCGGCCAAATCGGCGGCGCGGTGCAGCCGCCCATCGCGCAGCGTTTGGATAAGATCAAACAGGCGGTCGGTTCTTGTCTTGGCATCCAGCATGGCATGTCCCATCAGGCTACTGACATATATATGTCAGTTAAACCGCAATCAAGCGCGGGTTTGCCTTGCGCAGGGCGGCCTATTGGGCGCAGGTTAGCCCCTGTCGCTGCATGGGGCAGCAAAGGAGACGTAAAATGCAAATGGGGCCAATGCAGCTGTTGCTGATCGCCGTTGTGGTGCTGGTATTGTTTGGACGCGGCAAAATCGCCAGCATGATGGGCGAAGTGGGCAAGGGCATCACTGCCTTCAAAAAAGGCATGACAGACGGGTCTGCCGAAATTGAAAAAGACGCCAGCGCAGCGGCCAAAGACGTGACCCCCGCCGAAAAAGACCCTGCCGTAAAAGACAAAGTATAACAGCCGCTTATAGCCAAAGGATAGGCCATGTTTGGGGATATCGGCTGGGCCGAATTGATGATCATTGGCGTGGTCGCGCTGATTGTCATTGGGCCAAAAGACTTGCCAGAAATGTTCCGCCAGCTGGGGCGCGTTATGGCCAAGGTGCGCGCGATGGGGCGCGATTTTTCGCGCGCCATGGAGCAGGCGGCCAAGGACTCTGGCGTATCTGACGTGGCCAAAGATATGCGCGCGGCAACATCGCCCACGGCGATGGGGCTGGATAAAGTGCGCGCGGCGGCGGATAAGTTTGAAAAATGGGATCCGTTGAAACCCACCAAGCCTGCGGCCAAGCCGCTAACCCCGCCGCCCATGCCGCCTGCGACCCCCGTTGCGGCAGCGGTCGCGGACGCTGCGGTGCCAGAGCCTGAAGCGGCTGCGGAACCTGAACCCGCCGCAAAACCCGCGCCAAAACCCAAAGCGGTTCGCGCAAAAGCGGCACCTGCCGAAACAACAGGCGAAGCTGCCGCCAAAACGCCCGCGAAAACCCCGCGCAAAAAGGCTGAACCGAAATGAGCCAATCCGACACAGTCGATGACAGCGCCGCCCCCCTGATCGAACACCTCAAAGAACTGCGCTATCGCATTTTGGTGTCCATCGCCGCCTTTGCGGGCACGTTTTTGCTGGGCTATCTGATTTGGGATAAGATTTTCAACATCCTGTCGATCCCGATGTGCACCGCGCTTGAATCGCGCGGCCAAGAATGCCAATTCATTTTGGTCAAACTGCAAGAAGGCTTCTTTGTGGCCATCAAAATCGCTATGTGGGGCGGCTTTGCCATGGCCTTTCCAATCATCGCGTTTCAGCTTTGGCGCTTTGTCGCCCCGGGCCTGTACCGCAATGAAAAGGCAGCGTTTTTGCCGTTTTTGATCGCCTCGCCCGCCATGTTTATTGTGGGGGCATCTTTTGCCTATTTCGTCATCCTGCCCTTTGCCTTTTCGTTTTTTCTGGGGTTTGAAGATACGTTCCGCACCGCGATGGAGGGGTCAAGCCTTGGCGATGCGCCTGCGGGCGTGGTCTATCAGGGCAGTGTCGAGGCCTATTTGTCGCTGACCATGACCTTTGTTATGGCCTTTGGTCTGTGCTTTCAATTGCCCGTGCTGCTGACATTGCTGGGCAAGGCGGGGATCATCACAGCGGCGGGGCTGAAGGCCACCCGCAAATACGCGATTGTGGCGATTTTGTTTGTCGCCGCCGTGGTCACCCCGCCTGATGTGATGAGCCAGCTGATCCTATTTGCCGCGATTTATCCGCTGTATGAAATTTCCATCTTTCTGATCGCGCGGTTTGAACGCCAGCGCGAGGCGGAAGAGCGCGCCAATGGCACGTGGGTAGACGAGGATACCGCCACCGATGACTGACGCGTTGCTGCTGCGGATTGCGCAGGCGCTAGAGCGTTTGGCGCCGCCGCCAGCCCCCCCGCCCGATTTCACCGCCCCCGCCTTTTTGTGGCACGGGTCTGGGGGGCGGGGCGAGGGCGGGGGCGAGTATCTGGAACCCGTGGCCCATGTGGCAGGCATTGATCTGCCGCTGCTGGTGGGCATCAACCGCGCGCGCGATACGCTGCTGGACAACACCCGCGCCTTTGCGCGCGGGCTGCCTGCCAACAACGCCCTCTTGTGGGGCGCGCGGGGTATGGGAAAATCGTCCTTGGTCAAGGCCATACACGGCGCGCTGCGCGGCGAAGGGTTTGATCTAAAGCTGGTTGAACTGGCGCGCGAAGACCTGCCCTCCATCCCGCGCCTGCTGGCCCTTTTGCGCGCGGCCCCCTACCGTTTTGTGCTGTTTTGCGATGATCTGTCCTTTGATGCGGGCGATCAGCATTACAAATCCCTAAAGGCCGTGCTGGATGGCGGCATTGCAGGGCGGCCCGAAAATGTGGTGCTGTATGCCACATCAAACCGCCGTCATCTGATGCCGCGTGACATGATCGAAAACGAGGCGCAGGCGGCCATTCACGCCACCGAAGCAATTGAGGAAAAGGTTTCCCTGTCCGACCGTTTCGGGTTGTGGCTGGGCTTTCATCCCTGCGATCAGGATGAGTATTTGGCCATGATTGCGGGATATTTGCGCGCCTATGGCATGGATTTGCCGCAAGAAGATTGGCGCGGCGCGGCGCTGGAATGGCAGATCACACGCGGGGCGCGGTCTGGCCGCGTAGCGTGGCAGTTTTTCTGCGCGCTCGCGGCGCAGCGCGGTCAAACACTCGCAGCGCAGCGCGGTCAAACACTTGCGCAATAACCGCCAACCGCCTATGTTTGCCCCCTGCAATACAGGGTTTTGATCCGCGCATGTTTTTTGAAATTGGGCTTATTCTGGCGCTGATCGTGCTGAACGGCGTTTTGGCCATGTCGGAACTGGCGATTGTTTCGGCGCGTGCGGGGCGGCTAAAGCCGATGGTCGCACGATCGCGCGGGGCGGCAATGGCGCTGCGGCTGGCCGAACGTCCGGGGCGGTTTTTGTCGACCGTGCAGATTGGCATCACCATGGTGGGCGTTCTATCGGGCGCGCTGTCGGGTGCCACGCTGGGCCTGCGCCTGCAAGGCTGGCTTGTCGCGCAAGGTGTGGACAGTGACTTTGCGGCCACTTTGGGCGTGGGCGGTGTGGTGCTGGCGATCACCTATGTCAGCCTGATCATTGGCGAATTGGTGCCCAAGCAGATTGCCCTGCGCAACCCCGAAGCCGTGGCAATCCGCATGGCCCCTGCCATGATGGTGCTGTCATATGTCACCACGCCGTTGGTTGTTCTGCTTGATATTTCAGGCCGCGCTGTGCTGTGGCTTTTGGGCGTGCGCGGCATGGCTGATAACCGCGTCACCGAAGAAGAAGTGCATGTTCTGCTGACCGAGGCCAGCGAAGGCGGCGTGATCGAGGAAGAAGAACATGCCATGATGGCGGGGGTGATGCGCCTTGGCGATCGCACCGCGCGCGTGCTGATGACGCCGCGCCAAGACGTTGAAATGCTAGAGGCGGGCGCAAAAGGGGCTGAGGCTGTGGCCGCTGTGCGCCGCATAGCCCGCCCGCGTATGCCCGTGATGGACGCCAGCGGCGATGTTGTGGGCATTGTGCGCCTGTCAGATGCGTTCAACATTGTTTCGCGCCGCGAAACCCTTGATATTGACGCGCTGTGCCGCGAGGTGCCCGTGGTGTCTGATCTGGCCGATGCGCTGGACGTGCTGGAAATTTTGCACAAATCCGCCGATCATATGGCGCTGGTCTATGATGAATACGGCCATTTCGAAGGCATTATCACCACCGCCGATGTGCTAGAGGCAATTACGGGGGCCGAGGCTGCGCAAAGCGCGGGCGAGCCTGCCATTGTCACCCGCGCAGATGGCAGCCTTTTGGTGGCAGGCTGGATGCCCGCAGACGAGCTGTGCGACCGCCTGACCATTCCGCGCGATGCGGCTGGCGAATATGATACCGCAGCGGGGCTGGTCTTGCACCAATTTGGCCGCCTGCCCGAACTGGGCGAGACGATTACCCTGCACGGCTATATCTTTGAAATTATCGATCTGGACGGGCGGCGCATTGATAAGCTGCTGGTGCGCAGCGAAGCCTAGCTGCAACACTTAGCCGTTTGCACAACTATTGCGTTATTGCAAATATCCCATCGGGTCGACCGATTCCACGCCCTTGCGCACTTCGAAATGCAAGAACGATGGATCACCCGCGCCCACGGTGGCAATCGCCTGCCCGCGTGCAACCGCGTCGCCCTTGGCCACGGTTAGCCCGTCAACCCCGCCATACACCGTCAGCATTCCGCCCGCATGGCGGATCAGCACAATTGGCGTGCCCGCCGTGCTTTTGGTGATGGCGGCAATCGTGCCATCGCCTGCCGCCTTTACGGGCGTGCCCGCAGCGGCGGCAATATCGATGCCGTCATTCTTGCCCTTGGCATAGCCGCGAATGATTTTGCCCGATACTGGCATGGCAAAGGTGGCCGCTGATGCCGCGCTGACATTGCCCGACAAATCGGCTGCGGGCGCATCGGCCTTGGCCTTGGTTTCGGCTGCGGGAACCGTCGCCTCGTCGGGCAGCGGCGCGCTGGCCGATGGCGGCACGGGCGTTAGCGAGCCAGACCCAGGCTGCGCAATATCCTGCACGGGCGGTGCGGCCCCCGCCAAAGGAATAATCAAGAACTGCCCTTCGCGCACCGAAAGATCGGGGCCCAGCCCATTCCACTGCGCCAAGGATTTGGTCGAAACATTATACTGCCGCGCAATGCCAAAGGCGGTCTCCCCGCGCTGCACTTTGTGGCGGGCAGGCTCTGCCGCAGATGGGGCCAATGATGGTGCGGGGGCCAGCGTTGCCCCTTGCGCGCCCGCTGGGGCCAAAGTGGTGGTTTGCACACGGTCAAGCGCGGAACTGGCAATCGCCGATACGTCCAGCCCGCCTGCCGCAGGAGCCGTGGCAACGGCGGTCGGCAGCACCAAAACCTCGCCCATACGGGGGCGGTCGGTGACCTTTAGCGCGTTAAACCGCGCGAGTTCTTCGCCATTCAATCCCAGCCGTGCAGCAATATCGCCCACAGATTCCCCGCCCGATGCCTGCACCGCCTGATAGCCTGAATAGGTGATCAGCCCATTGGCATCGCCGCGCGGCGGGGCCACAGCCGCCCCCAGCGCCGCATCGCGGGTTTGTACCCCACCACTGCGCATATCCCAATCCAGCCCATTGCCGCAGGCGGTCAGCAGCAAAACGGCCATCAGCCCAAAGGCTGGCTTTGCGCGAAATGTCGGTGCGATGTGTGCAGGGGCGGTCATGTCGGCCTCATATCGTCATTCTTGTTCTGTATATAGGTGCAGTCTATTCTGATCCAAGCCCTTCGACCAGTGGCACAAAGCGCACTTGGCGCAGCTCTTCATACTCAAAGCCCTGCGCGGTGCGCGTCACCTTAATCAGCCCCTGCACGGCATCGGATTGGCCCACAGGCACAATCATAATCCCGCCTTCCTTTAGCTGGGCCAGCAGCGGCGTTGGCGGGTCTTCGGCGGCGGCTGTCACGATGATACGGTCAAAAGGCGCGCCGCTGGGTAGGCCATAGCAGCCATCGGCGGTCATCGCGGTGATATTGCCAAGGCCCAGATGGTCAAACAGGCCCTGCGCCTCGGCAACAAGGCGGCGGTGGCGATCCACCGTATAGACCCTGCGCGCCAGATGCGACAGAACCGCCGCCTGATAGCCAGACCCTGTGCCCACCTCTAGCACCACATCGCGCGGCGTAATCTCGGCTGCTTGGGTCATCAGCCCCACCACCGATGGCTGGCTGATGGTTTGCCCGCAGGCAATGGGCAAGGGCACATCTTCATAGGCGCGTGCGGTGAACAGCCCGCGCACAAACAGCCCGCGATCTACCTTTTCCATGGCTGCCAGCACGCGCGGATCATTCACCCCGCGCGAGCGGAGCGCCAAAAAGAACTGCATCTTGGCGGTGGTGATATCGTCAGGCTCGCCGCCAAACGCGCCCCCCCGTTGCGGCCCGTCCTCGGCCCAAACCAGGCCCATATCCAGTTGCTGCGGGATGGGGGGGATACGCGCCATCTATCAGCCCAAGGCCTGCGACAGCGCCGACAAATCGGCATGTGCGGTTAAATCCGCGCGCAAAGGCGTGATCGAGATATAGCCATCTAAATTGGCGGCAACATCCGTGCCAGGTAGGGTAGGGGTCTGCTGCCCGCCGCCCTTGATCCACAAAAATTTGCGCCCCGACGGCGAGATTTGCGCCTGCACCCCAAAGGCCACATCGCGCCGAAACCCCATGGGGCAAACGCGGTGGCCTTTGACATCACCCGCCGCCACAGGCGGGAAATTCACATTATAAAACAATCGGTAATCGGCATCATCCCAAATCGCGTGATCCAGCATTTTGCGGATAACGGATGTGCCATGCACGCGGGCGGCATCAAACGGATCGGTCTGCTTATCGGTTTTCGGCCCCATATACTGCGATAGCGCAATCGCGGGAATGCCGTGCAGCGCCGCCTCCATCGCGCCGCCCACTGTGCCCGAATACAGCACATTTTCCCCCGAATTATTGCCGCGGTTCACACCCGACAGCACCAGATCGGGCTTTTGCCCGCCCATCACCTCGTACACGCCCACCAAAACACAATCCGCTGGGCTGCCTTCCACGGCAAAGCGGCGCGGCCCCAGTTTGGAAATCATCATCGGGTGGGTATAGCTGATGCAATGCCCCACGCCCGATTGCTCAAAGGCGGGGGCCACGGTAAACACCTCGCCCTTTGGGCCAGCAATCTCGGTCGCGATGCGGGTCAGCACCTCTAGCCCTTCGGCGGTGATGCCGTCATCATTTGTGATCAAAATCCGCATGAAACCGCCCTATACTGCCCGTTCGCCTTTTACGACAGACAGCCCCCTGCTGCAAGCGAGGCGTAGTGGTTTTGCCCATTATCTATGCTATATGATGGGTAAGCAGCAAAAGAGAGGACGCGCGATGAAAAACGCAGCAGTAACACGGCGCGGGGCTTTGCTGGGGATGGGGGCGTTTTTGGCGGCCTGCGCGGGTGGCGGCGCACCTGCGCGCGCGCCCAGCAGCTTTCGCTGGCATGCCGAAGCGAACCCTGCCTTTGATGCTTGGGTGCAGGGCTTTGCAAGCCGCGCCACCGCGCGCGGTATCCCTGCAGATGTGGTGGGCCGCGCCATGGCATCGGCGCGCTTCATCCCCGAAGTGGTGGAAAAAGACCGCAATCAGATCGAAGTGAAACGATCGCTGGAAGATTACCTTGCCATCGCCGCATCGGATGACCGCATCGCCCAAGGGCGCGCGGCGCTATCGCGGATGGGCGGCGCACTGAACGCGATTGAGGCGCGCTATGGCGTGCCTGCCAATGTGGTCACCGCCGTGTGGGGGCTGGAAAGCTTCTATGGTACGCGCATGGGCGATGTGCCTGTGTTTTCGGCCCTGTCCACACTCGCCTATGACGGGCGGCGCGGGGCGTTTTTTGAAAGCCAACTTATCGCCGCGCTGAAAATTGTATCGGCGGGGGATGTCGCGCCTGACAACATGCTTGGCTCTTGGGCGGGGGCAATGGGGCACACGCAGTTTATTCCCACCAGCTATTTGGCCTATGCCGTTGATTTTACAGGCGATGGGCGGCGCGATATTTGGGGGGGCGATCCGACAGATGCGCTGGCCTCCACCGCCGCCTATCTGGCCAAATCGGGCTGGCAGCGTGGCCAGCTTTGGGGCGAAGAGGTTGCCGCCCCCAGCGGACTGGCGGGTGGGCGCAAATCCGCCGCAGACTGGGCCGCCTTGGGGGTGACGGGCGCGCATGGCGGCAGGCTGCGCGGGGCGGGCGCGGCCACGCTTTTGCAAACGGGCGGGCCTGCCTTTTTGCTGTACGGCAATTACAACGTGATCTTGCGCTATAACAACGCGCAATCCTATGCGATTGGTGTCGGACATTTGTCCGACCGCATCGCAGGCGCAGGCCCCCTGCGCGCGGGCTTTGGCCCTGATAGCGCGGGCATGACAATAGACCAGCGCCGCGCGCTGCAACAGCGGCTCGCGGCATTGGGCTATGACATCGGCACGCCCGATGGGGTGATTGGCCCCAAAACCAACGCCGCGATTTCCGCCTATCAGACCAGCCGCGGCCAGCCCGCCACGGGCCAGCCCAGCCTTGCGCTGCTGCGCGCCTTGGGCGGCTAACGCATATCAGCCAAGCCCCCCGCTAACCTTGCTATCATACCCCTTTGGCAGGAGTATGATATGCAAGGATTTTATGGCCACTTGGGCGATATGGCGGGCGCAAACACCGATTTTCGCCGTGTGATCTATACAGGCCCGCATCTGCAAGTGGTGCTGATGTCGCTAAAACCAGATGAGGCGATTGGACCCGAAATTCGCGAAACCCGCGATCAGTTCTTTCGCATCGAAAAGGGTATGGGCCGGCTGCGGCTGGGCGCTGCGCGCATTTCGGTTTGCGCGGGCGATGGCTTTGTTGTGCCCGCAGGAATGCGCCACAATCTGACCAATACAGGCAAAAAGCGGCTGCGTCTGTATACCATTTACAGCCCGCCCAACCACGCCGATGGGCTGATCGCCCATACCAAGGCCAAGGCGATGGCGGTTGAATCGCAAAACAAAATCTCTGCTGATCTGAACACAGCCAACAAGGTGATGACCAACGAAGGCGGGCCAGCCCCGTCGATGCAAGAGCCGCAGACATAAACGTGCGGCGGTAATTTTCACCCCAATCGCTGACACAGATCAGCCCGCTGCACCGCAGCACCTGCCAAAAGAAACACGGCGCCCAAGGCGGGCGATCTGTATCTTGAAAGGTCGAATTATGAAAAGCAGCACCATAACTTTGGGCAGCATGGCGGCAATTTTGTCTTTTGCTGCGGCAGGGGCGGCGATGGCGCAAGACACGCTGACAGGGGTTTCGGCAGTGAACACGCGGCTGGACGATATCTCGCGCGCAGCCGCAATCGATCTTGCGCGCGCCGATGACGCATTGCGCTATGGCGCGCCAGAATACCGCGATGGCATGTCGGGCAGCGCATCTTTGGGCTATAACCAAACAACAGGCGCAACCGACAGCGATGATCTATCTGTTGGCGCGCGTCTGCGCTTTGCCAACGGCCCGCTTATCCAAAACCTTGGGCTGGTGTTGGACAAAACCAGCTCGGCTGGCGTCAGCACCAAAGAAGATACGTTCCTGATCTATGATGCCAACTATTTCTTTGACGAGTCGCTTTATGGCTTTGTTTTGGGCCGCGTCAAATATGATGGCCTTGCAACCACTGCGGGCGAGACGGGCACGGATGCCTTTATTGGCATCGGGCCTGGCGTGCGCATCGTCAACACCCCTGATGTCAGCTGGCGCATTCAGGCAGGTATCGGGATGAGCCTTCTGAAAGATGGCACCGATGTTGAGACAAAAGAGACAGGTTATATCGCCTCATCGCGGCTGTATGTGCGCCTGTCGGATATGCTGTTTGCCACCAACGATACCGATGTGCTGAAAACCGATTCCGCGCTGCGCGTGAACAATGATTTGGGCCTGAACGTCAAAATGTCCGAACAATTTGCAACCCGTATCAGCTATCTGTCCGAATTTAACGATTCGCGCGCGGTCGAAACCGAGAACAAACTGGGCGTATCATTGGTTTATTCCTTCTGATCAATGCGACCCAGACGGCGAGCGGGGCGGGGGAAATCCGCCCCGCTTGTATTTTTTGGCCTGCGCGCGCAAGGGTGATGCCGCAATAGACGCGGGGGCCAAATTGCGCTAAAGCGCCGCCATGACCGCAGCTTTGCCCCCTCATGCCCCCTTTGATGCGCGCCTATCTGTCGCCCCGATGATGGATTGGACAGATCGGCATTGCCGCATGTTCCACCGCCAATTTTCGCGGCGCACGTGGCTTTATACCGAAATGGTCACCGCGGCGGCCATAATCCACGGGCCAAAAGACCGCCTTTTGGCCTATTCGGCTGGCGAGCATCCCGTGGCTTTGCAACTGGGCGGATCTGACCCTGCCGAACTGGCCCGCGCCGTCGCCATCGCCGCGCCTTATGGTTATGACGAGGTCAACCTGAACGTTGGCTGCCCGTCTGACCGCGTACAATCGGGCTGTTTCGGCGCGGTGCTGATGCTGCAACCTGCCTTGGTGGCAAGCTGCGTGGCCGCCATGCAAGATGCCAGCGCGGTGCCTGTCACAGTCAAATGCCGCATCGGGGTGGACGATCAAAACCCTGCTGATGCTTTGCCCGAATTTTTGCGCGCCATGGCTGGCGTTGGCGTGGGCCATGTCATCATCCATGCCCGCAAGGCGTGGCTTCAGGGCCTGTCCCCCAAAGAAAACCGCGAAATCCCGCCCCTAGATTATGATTTGGTGCTGGCGATGAAGCGCGAATTTCCCAACCTGCGCATCAGCATCAACGGCGGAATTACCACGCTGGCGCAGGCGAAAGCCTTTTTAGATCAAGGGATTGATGGGGTGATGGTGGGCCGCGCTGCCTATCACGACACCGCAAGTGTCTTGCAAGGGGCAGATATGCTGTGGGGCTGCGCGTTCGCCCCGAATACCTTTGCCGCCATTGATGCGATGCGCCCCTATATCGCGGCGCATTTGGCGCAGGGCGGCCGTTTGCACCAGATTACGCGGCATATGCTGGGCGCATTTGCGGGCGGCGCGGGCGCGCGCGGGTGGCGGCGCGTGCTGTCGACCAGTGCTATGCAAACGGGCGCAGGGCTGCAGGTTTTGGATGCCGCCTTGGCCGAAGTCACCCGCGCGCAAGCAGCGGCCTAGACCCTTTTCTAAGGCCGTTTCGCCACCCAAGCCAGCGCCAAGGTCACGGCGGCAGCAGCGGCAATCAGCCCCGCCAGCGGTGCGGGTTGATCGGACAGAATTCCCCCCGCCAGCGCCGTGATCGCCCCGCCCAGCAGCATTTGGAACGTTCCACCGATGGAACTGGCCAGCCCCGCATGTTCGCCCTGATCTTCCAGCGCCATTACCATCGAGGTGGGAATAATCAACCCCAGCCCCGCATTGCCCAGCGCCAGCAGCCCGATGAACACCGCCAAGGGCGCGGCATCGATCAGGGTCAGGGCAAACAGCGCCGCCGTGGCTGCCGCAAACAGCGCGCCCGCCCCCCGCATCACCGAAACCGCGCCAAACCGCGCGCCAAGGCGGCCTGCAAGCTGCCCCGATCCGATAAACGCCACCGCATTGGCGGCAAAGGCCAGCGCAAATTGCGTCTCGCTTAGCCCATAAAACCCTGTGTAGACAAAGGGGGCCGCGGCCAGAAACAGGAAAAAGCTGGTCATGCCCGCCGCCCCCAGCGCGGTAAGCACGACAAAGGCGCGGTCGCGCAGCACCACCTTCGCCCCTGCCCACATGCCCGCAGGCGTGGCGCGGATGCGTGCAGCTGGCGGGTGCGTTTCCTCTTGCGCGAAATGCAACATGGCCAGCGCGGCCAGCGTGGCGATCAGCAGCGCCGCAAACACCGCGCGCCAGCCAAACAGCGCCGACAGGCCCGCGCCCGTCAGCGGGGCCAGCATGGGCGATACCGAAAACACCAGCATCATCAGCGCCATCAGCTTTGTCGCATCCGCCCCGCGCGAGATGTCGCGCACAATGGCGCGCGGTATCACCATCAGCGCGGCAGCCCCCAGCCCCTGCACCATGCGCGCGGCAATCAGCATCGGCGCGGTGGGCGCGAAAATCGCCAAAACCGATCCCAACGCAAAAATCGCCAGCGCCGCATAAAGCGGCGGCTTGCGCCCCATTTGGTCGGCCATCGGCCCCCAAATCAGTTGCGCCGCGCCAAAGGCGGCCAGATAAAAGGTGATCGTGCCCTGCACCATCTGCGGCGAGGTTGCCAAATCGGCGGCAATTTGCGGCATGGCGGGCAGGTACATGTCCATCGCAAAGGGCCCAATCAGCGACATCAGCCCCAGAACGATGGCAGGGCGCAAAAGAGATGGGTTTGCCATGGCACAACTCCTGTTTTCAAAGCGCGGGTTTGCGCCCAATGGCGCGCGCCGTCAACCAGATATGGCCAATCCCGCGCGCCCCTGTTAGCCTGCCCCAAAAGGAGCCTGTCATGCCCGAAACCGCTGCCCTGTTGCAAATGTTGGCGCTACTGCTGGCGGTCGGCGCAGGTGCGGGCCTTGTGGCGGGGCTGCTTGGGGTGGGCGGCGGCATCGTGCTGGTGCCTGCCTTCTTTTACGCGCTGGGGCATTTGGGCTATGCGGGCGGGCAGGTGATGCAGGTTTGCGTGGCCACGTCGCTGGCGACCATCGTTTTTACCTCGGTGCGGTCCGTTCAGGCCCATCATGCCAAGGGCGCGGTCGATGTGGCGATGCTGCGGTCTTTCGCGCCGATGCTCGTTATCGGCGCGCTTTTGGGCACGCTGATTGCAACGCAGGTGTCATCGCGCGCGCTTCAGGGGGTGTTTGGCGTTATGGCGGGGCTCGCGGGGCTGTATATGGCCTTTGGCCGTGCAAACTGGCGGCTGGGCGATCAGCTGCCCGCCCAGCCCCTGCGCGGGGGAATGGCGGGGGCGCTGGGGCTGGTGTCGGCGATGATGGGCATTGGCGGGGGCACCTTTGGCGTGCCGCTGATGACGCTATACGGCTTTCCCATTCACCGCGCGGTGGGCACGGCATCTGGCCTTGGGGTGATGATCGCCATACCCGCGATGCTGGGCTTTTTGGCCCTGCCCGTGGCAGATGCCCCGCCGTATAGCATCGGCGCGGTCAATCTGCCTGCTTTTGCGGCGGTTATTCTGACCACCTATATCACCACGCCTTGGGGCGCGGCGCTGGCGCACCGCATGAACCCCGCCCCGCTGAAACGCGCCTTTGCGGCGTTTTTGGTTTTGGTGGCGCTGAATATGCTGCGCAAGGCTTTGGGCCTGTAGCAGCAAGCGGCCCATCTTAGGGTGCAATCAAAGGGCAGTGCAAACTGTCTTTAATCACCGCAGGCCATAGCGCACTGCCCGCGCCAGCGGGCTATTCCGCCGCAACGGGCAAGGGCATCGTCCCACCCTGCGCGGCCAATTTGAAATGCCCCACCAATTGGCCAAGGCGCAGCGCCTCGGATCTGAGCGCCTCACCCGCCGCCACTGTTTCATCTAGGCCGGCCACATTGTTTTGCACATCGCGGTCAAGTCCCGACACGGCGATATTGATTTCCGTAATGCCATGCGATTGGCCTTCGGTGTTTTGCGCAATTTCCGCCACGCGCAACACGACATTGCCCACAATATCGCGGATCGCGGCCAGTGAGGTCGAGGATTGTGCGACCAAATCCACCCCATCGCCCACATGTTTTTCGCTCGATCGCACCAGTTTGTTGATCTCGCCCGCCGAATCGGACACGCGCTGCGCCAAATTGCGCACTTCGGATGCAACAACCGCAAATCCCAGCCCCGCGTTGCCTGCCCGTGCCGCCTCGACCCCCGCATTCAGCGCCAAAAGGTTGGTTTGAAACGCCACATCTTCGATCAAATCCACGATCGACGCAATCGCTTTGGACGATTCGCGAATGCGTTCAATCGCTGCGCGCGCCTCGCCCGCAAGTCGGTGCGCATCATCGGTGCGGCTTTGCGCGCCGCCCACGAATTCTGCGGCTTTTTGCGCGCTGGCGGCGGTATCTTTCACCGTGCTGGACAATTGTTGCAGCGCCGCCGCCGTTTCTTCTAGCGAGGCGGCAGATGTTTGCCCGCGCTGCGATGCGGTGTGGCTGGCCCCCACAATATGCTCGGACGTTTGGTTCAGCCTTTGGCTGGTCGCGGTCATATTGGTGACAATTTGCGACAAAGTATCCGTCAATACATCAGCCGCCGCCGAAATGCGCAAAAAGATGCCTTGGTGATCAGACCGCATCCGATGCGTAAGATCGCCGTGCGACAGCGCTTCGATCATGTCCAAAACATCGCCGATGCCCTTTTGCGCCGCCTCGCCAATGGCATTGACGCCGTTGATCAACCCACTTGGGTCTTCCATCCCCTCATCCAAATGAATGCGCCGCGAAAAATCGCCGCCCGCGCAGGCAGTGATCACTTCGGAAATTTCGGCTTCGATCACTTGGCGTTTTGACATTTCGGTGCGAAACGCCGAAAACGCCATGGCAATGGCAGCGGTTTCGGTGATGCGGCTGGCGCGCAGCGGCACGCTAAAATCATTCTCGCGCATCCGATCCAGCGCCGTGCCAATGGTCATCAAGGGCCGCGCGATCAGCATCGACACCCAAAAAGACAGGCCCGCAAACAGCACAATACCCGCCACGCCCAGCGCTAGGCCGATGTCGCTTGCAACCTTTTCTTTTTCTTGCAAATCGGTCTGAAGAAAGGCTTCAGCCGCCGTGAAGTTATCAATAATCTCACTTAGCACAGGGTCGATCTTTTCAAATTCGGACGACAGGGCCGCCCGCGAATTTGCTGCCCGCATGTGCTGGCTGACATAATCTGAAAAGACCGTTTCATATTGCGTAAGCTGCGCCAAAACTTGGTCTTTTTGGGCGGCGCTGGTAAAGAATATCGTTGGTATAGCCCGTATTTTTGAAATGACCGCCTTCATTTCTTGCAAGTTTGATGGGTCTTCTGACAGCTTAAAGTCAGTTTCATAATACCGCATCGCCATCAAATTCAGCCGCATTTCCGCCGTTAAGGTAGATTTTTCCAGCGCTGCCTGAATGCCCTCACGTGCGGCGGCCAGCTCGCCTTGCAGACCCGTCTCTGCGTTAAGCCCAAATTTTTGTTGGTCTTCTGCAAAAAGCTCAAACTTAGTTTTGTACGATTGTACAAGTTCGGCCAGCTTGCCCATCAAGACAACATTTGCGGCATGTTCGGGCGCGGCGCCCATCACCTGATACGATTTGCCAATCAGTTGGGTGACATACCACATCATTTCAGCGTGATGTTTGACAAAAGTCTCATTCGGGCGCAGCAGAAACTTTTTTTCGATGGCTTGGGCCTGAACCAAGGTCACATCGATATCCATCAAAATCACATGCAAATCTTCCAAGTTTTCCCGCGCCAGATCGTTGATATCGCGCGCTGATTGCGTCAGCACCTTTGTTCCGATCAAGCCGGCCATGGTTATGGCGGCAAAAACAACAATCGAAATCAGCGCTGTTCTGATGGAAACGGTCTTGGGCATCGTGCGATCCTAAATGGTTGCGCATTTACCCCTAACCCCAGAACCTTAATTCAAGGTAAAATAGGGCAGGGTGCGGCCAAAGCCGCGTGCACCCTTTACAGTGGGATTAGTCCTGCCCGCCCAACCGCGCCGCCCGCCCCCCGCGCCGCTGCGCCAGCAATGGCCTGCGCGCGGGCAACTCGGCCATGACTTTGCTGCGATCATCGGGTGTCATCCGCGACCAAACCGCAATTTCATCGCCCGTGCGCAAACATCCCACACAAATGCGCGCTTGGGGATGGATCACGCATATTTTCACGCAGGGGCTTTCAATTTCAGCACGCTGCCAAATGGGGTCGCTCATGCCTGCCTCGTCGGTAAACGCGCGCTTTGGGGGCTTTCAATCTCAGCGCGCTGCCAGATGTTTTCGCTCATTCAGCCCTCGCGCGATAGATGGTGCAGCCTGTCCAGCACGCCTTGCAAGATAAAGCTGGCGGCGACATTGTCCACCCTTTGCGCGCGCTGTTTGCGCGAAAGGTCGGCCTCTAGCATGGCGCGGGTGGCGGCAACGGTGGAAAGGCGCTCATCCCAAAATCCAATTGGCAGGGGGGTCAGCCGTTCCAAATTGCGGGCAAAAGCGCGGGTTGATTGTACGCGGGGCCCCTCAGATCCGTCCATGTTCAAGGGCAGGCCAAGGATAATGCCACCCGCACCGCGCGCGTCGAGCAAGGCCAGCAATTTGGCGGCATCGGCGGTGAATTTCTCGCGCTTGATCGTCTCAATCGGGCTGGCAACCATGCGGCGCAGATCAGACAGCGCCACGCCAATGGTTTTCTCGCCCAGATCAAGGCCCGCAATCGCGCGCCCTGCGGGAATGGCGGTGGCAAAGGCGTGAATATCCTCGCAAATCAAGGGGCTAGCCCAGTTTCAAGCCCCGACTGCGCGGCAGCGGCATCGATCAATTCCATCGCAGCAGAGTCGGCGGCCATCGCCGCGCGGGCGGCCCGCAGGGCCACTTCGGCGCGCGGCATCTCGCCCAGAACGCCCAGCGATGTGATCAGCCGCGCCCATTCCTCGCCCGACCCGCCCGCCTCTAGAAGACGCGCTTCAAGGCCCGTCACCATCATATTGATCATCGTGCGCTGCTCTTCGCTCGTCATATCGGCAGCGGCGGCCATATCGGCGGCATCTGGGCCGATTTGGGCCAGATCGGCGGGGGCGGTATAGGGGATGCCCGCCGCAGCGGCCACTTCTGGCAGCAGCTCGGCCAATGGCGCGCTCCACGGCGCATCTGCGGCGCTGCTACGTGCCAGCGGCTCCCAAAATTCAAACGCGCGGTCGGGGCGGCCCGTTTGGGCAAACAACAGCCCCACGAAATAGCGCGCCAGCCCGTTTTGCGGATCAAGCGTTAGGGTCTGCATCAAGGCGGCTTCGGCCTCGGGCGTGACAATTCCGCCAGCGGCGGCAATCATCGCTTGGGCCGCGCTGCTGTAATCCTCGGCGCTGGCTGCACCCCCTTTGGCGGCAAGCACCGCCTCGTATGCGCGGCTTGATGCGGCAAAATTGCCAAGCTGCGCCTCGTTGCGCGCCAAAAGCGTCAGGCCCTGCACATCGGTTGGGCGGGCGGCAACCGCTGCGCGCAACTGCTCGATCAGGGCCAAAAATTCGGGGTCAGCCTGCACGGGGGCAGGGGGCGGGGCCAAGGCCTCGGCCTGCGCTTGGCTGGGGCGCTCGTCATAGGCCTGCGCCGCCAGCGCAAGGCGTTTGGACAGGGGCAGATCGGGATAATCTGGCGCGCCAAGGGTGAAATACAGCGCAACCGCCCCTGCAAGCGCGGCAATAATTGCCGCAAACCCAAGGCCTTGGCCCAAACCACTTGCCTGCGCGGCGGGTGACTGCATGGTTTTCGCAGCCTCAAGCATACGGCGCTGCACCTCGGTGCGCAGCCGCTCTGCCTCGACCGCCTGCAACGTGCCCTTGGCCAAATCGCGCTCTACTTCCGCCAATTGGCCGCGATACAGCTCCAGCGCCATCGGCCCAGCGGCGGCCACATCGCCCCCCCGCGCCAGCGCGCGCAGCAAATAGGCCGATACGGCAAAGCCGATTGCCCCCGCCACAACCCAAAACCAAATGCCTGCCATCACGCCCCCTATGCTGCCCTTCAGATAAGCCCAAATGCGGCTGGCGAAAAGGGGCGCTGCCTGCCCTTGCGCGAATTGTCGCAAGCGGGCCGTGATGTCGCATTTAGCGCCAATCTGCCGCATGTGTCTTGAACCTACCTGCGCATCTGTAGGATAAGGGCGCAAATCGGGCCAACGCGCCCGCCTTTGGGGGCTGCCATGTCGCGCTATTCGGTTTTTGCCATCGCCAAACAGGCCATCAATCATCATTTGGGGTGGGAACGGGCCTGGCGCTCGCCGCAGCCAAAGCCTGCCTATGATGCCATCATCATCGGCGCTGGCGGGCATGGCCTCGCCTCAGCCTATTACCTTGGCAAGAATTTCGGCATCACCAATGTCGCCATCATCGAAAAGGGCTGGCTTGGGGGCGGCAATACGGGGCGCAACACCACGATCATTCGGTCGAACTACCTGCAAGACCCCTCTGCCGCGATCTATGAAAAGGCGCGCAGCCTGTATGAGACGATGAGCCAAGACCTGAACTATAACGTCATGTTTTCCCCGCGCGGCGTGATGATGCTGGCCCAAACGCACCACGAGGTGCGCGGCTATCTGCGCACCGCCCATGCCAACGCCCTGCAAGGGGTCGAGACGCAGTTTATCACGCCTCAGCGCGTCAAGGAACTGTGCCCGATCCTGAACATCGACGGGCCGCGCTATCCCGTTTTGGGCGCGCTGTGGCAACCGCGCGGCGGCACGGGGCGGCATGATGCGGTCGCATGGGGCTATGCCCGCTCGTGCAGCGATATGGGGATGGATATCATCCAGCAAACCGAGGTGACGGGGGTGCGCAGCGAAGGCGGCTCGGTGACAGGCGTGGAAACCACGCGCGGCTTTATCGGCTGCAAAAAACTGGGCATCGTCGTTGCAGGCCATTCGGGCCAAGTCGCCGATATGGCGGGCTTTCGCCTGCCTGTGGAAGCCGTCGCGCTGCAAGCTCTGGTATCGGAACCCATTAAACCCTGCATGGATGTGGTCGTTATGGCCAACACTGTGCATGGCTATATGAGCCAGTCTGACAAGGGCGAAATGGTCATCGGCGGCGGCACGGATGGGTTTAACAACTTCACCCAGCGCGGCAGCTTCCATCATATCGAAGAAACCCTGCGCGCGCTGATTGAAACCTTCCCCATGCTCTCGCGCCTGAAAATGCTGCGCCAATGGGGCGGGATTGTGGATATGACGGGTGATCGCAGCCCGATCATTTCTAAAACCCCGCTGACCAATTGCTTCATCAACTGCGGCTGGGGCACGGGCGGGTTTAAGGCGATACCAGGGTCAGGCTGGGCCATGGCCGAGCTGATGGCCAAGGGCGAACCTGGCCCCTTGGCCGAGGCGTTCAACATGTGGCGCTTTAAAGAAGGCCAGTTCATCGACGAGTCGGTGGCGGCTGGGGTGGCGCATTGATGCCCCCCACCGATCTTCTCTGCGCGCTTCCTAACTCCTCAAATACCTCGGGGGAGGCTGTTTTTGCTTATGCAAAAACAGCTAGGGGGCAGCGCCCCCGCGTCTTAGCCAAAGGCAAAACCAAAGGTGCATCATGCTAACCCTAACCTGCCCCTATTGCGGCATCCGCGCCGAAGAAACCGAACTATCCCCCGGATACGAGGCGCATCTCAAACGCTTTGGGCCCACCTCCACAGACCAGGAATTTGAAGCCTATATGTTCGCGCGCAAAAACCCCAAAGGCGTGCATTTTGAACGCTGGCGGCATACATATGGCTGCGGGAAATGGTTTTTGGCCGCCCGCTGCACGGCCACGCTGGAAGTGTTTGGCACATATCCCGCGCAGGTCTCTCAGCCCCCTGCCGACATTATCGCCGCCATCCAAAAGAAACGTCCAGATTGGAAGGGTACCGCATGAGCGCCCGTTTGCCCGTTGGCGGCCGCCTGATCGACCGCAATTTCCCCCAGCGCTTTACCTTCAATGGCCGCCAAATGCTGGGCTATGCGGGTGATACCCTTGCCTCCGCCCTGCTGGCCAATGATCAAATGCTGATGGGGCGCTCGTTCAAATACCACCGCCCGCGTGGGGTTGTAGGGTCGGGCGCGGAAGAGCCCAATGCCCTGCTGACCCTTGGCACAGGGGCCAGCACCGAGCCGAACCAGCGCGCCACGCAAACCGAACTGTTCGATGGTCTGACCTCGCGCAGCCAAAACCACTGGCCCAGCCTTG